>DAHVRG010000086.1 GCA_027322565.1 Georgenia sp. | reverse complement strand
CCTCGCCGACGGTCCTGGTCGTGCGGGCGTCGAGCCCCTCGGCCGAACGGGCGACGTTCACGGCGGAGTCACCGACCGCGCCGACGAGGCCGCGCACCGCGACGACGCCGTCGTCGAGCGCTGCGCCGACGTCTCCCAGCTCGTCGGTGGGGCGCAGCTCGGAGCGGGTGGTGAGGTCGCCCGCGCGCAGCTGCTCGGCCACGTGACGCAGCCGCGCGATGCGGCGGACGAGGATCCGGGTAGTCCGGGAGGCGAAGATCGCTGCCGCCGCCATCCCGACCGCGCCGGTGCCGAGGAGCCCGAGCGTCGCGGCGTCCTGGGACTCCTCCTGGGCCTCCTGGATCGCCTCGACCTGTGCGTTCGCCACCGCCTGGGCCTCGTCGACGATGCCGATGATCGTGCTGTAGGCGGCGCCGGCGTCACCGCCGTTGATCGAGTCGAGGGCGGCCTGCCGTCCCTCGTCGGTGTCCTGCGAGAGCCACTCGACGACCTGTGCGTCCCAGGCGAAGAAGTCCTCCCAGGCGGGCCGGAGCCGGTCGAGGACCGTCGCCAGCTCCGGGTCCATGCCGGAGGTGTTGAGACGGTCCAGCCAGGCCTCGACGGCCTGCCGCGTCTCGGCCATGCCGGAGAGGTTGTAGGCATCCTCGGCGAGGCCCACCTCCGCCCCGAGGATGGCGACGTCGGCGAGGTAGAGCGCCTGCCACCCGGTCGCGTCCGCGATCTGGAAGCGCGCCTCCTCGGCGAGCTGGACGAGCTGCTCCGCCTCCCGGAGCTCACCGGTGTAGTCGCGCTGCTCCGCGATCGCCCGGATGCCGAACAGGGCGGCGACGAGCGTGAAGAGGGAGACGAGCCCGAAGGTGAGGTAGAGGCGGCGGGCGACGCCGACGCGCCGTGGCGGGCGCGGGGCACCCACGGTCGTCGCTGCGGTGTCGACGTCCGCGACCGGCGCGGGCTGCGGCGACGGGTCGGCGACGGCCGGGGCGGGGGCGAGCGTGGTCATCGGGTCCTTCACGGGCTGGGCGGGTGTACGGGAGGGAGGGAGGCGACGCGGCGGCTCAGGCCGCCGTGACGGCGTCGACGTCGAGGACGAGCAGGAGCCGGTCCGCAAGCTTGTACGCGCCGCGGATGACCTCTCGGAGCTCGGGCGCGAGGGTCTGCGGCGGGGTCTCGAACTGGTCCTCACCGACGTCGGCGACGTCCCCGATCTGGTCGACGAGGAGGGCGGCGGACTCGTCGCCGAGCTTGACGACGACCATCATCTGCCGCCCCTCGGCGCGCGCCGGCAGTCCGAGCCGGGAGCGCAGGTCGAGGGCGAGGACCACCTGGCCGCGGAGGTTGACGAGCCCCGCGACGTCGTCCGGGGCGAGCGGCACCCGGGCCGCGCTGCGGGCGGGCAACACCTCGAGGACGCGCTCCACGGCGATGCCGTAGTGGTGCTCGCCGAGGGTGAAGGTGACGTACTGCGTGCTCATCGGGTGCTCACCAGCTCCGGGTCGGTCAGTGTTGCGGTGGTCGGCACGATGGCCTGGCCGCGCAGCAGCTCGGCGGGGTCGAGCAGCTCGGTGACGCGGTCGTGGACGACGGTCGACCCGGTGAGGCCGGCGTCGTCGAGAGTGCTGTGTCGCCGCGGGTCGTCGGCGACGATGTCGACGATCTGGTCGACGACGACGGCCGCGGAGACCTCCCCCACGGTGAGGACGACGACGTCGAGCTCTGCGGCCTCGTCCGCGCCGAACGCGCCGAGGGCGCGGTCGAGCCGGACCAGCGGCAGCAGGTCGCCGCGGTACTGGACGACCTCCCGGCTGCCGACTCGCTCGACCCGGTCGGTGGGCATGGTCTCGAGCCGGGTGACCGCGGCCAGCGGGACGGCGACGCGGCGGCCGTCGGCGGCCGAGACGACGAGCAGCTGCTCACCCTCCCCGCGGTCGGCGACCCGGGCGGCGGCGTTCGCCTGCCGGATGGCGTCGGTGTCCCCGTTGAGGGTGCGGCGGGCGATGGCCTGGACGTCGAGGATCAGCGCGACGACCCCGTGGCCAAGCACCGTGGCCCCGCTGTACAGGCCGATCTGCTTGATCCGGCCGGAGATCGCCTTGATGACGATCTCCTCGTTGTTGAGGACGCGGTCCACGACGAGGCCGAAACGCTGGTCGTCGGCCTGGAGGACGGCGATGACGCAGGACTCCGGCGGCTCCGTCTCCAGGCCAAGGACGTCGGAGAGGGTGACGAGGGGCAGCAGCTCCCCGCGCAGCCGGTACACCGGCGAGCTCCCGACGTGCTCGAACTGGGAGGACTCCACGGCGACCAGCTCGAGGAGGTTGGACTGGGAGATCGCGAACGTCTCCTCGCCGCAGCCCACGGTGAGGGCGGGCATGATCGCCAGCGTCAGCGGGATGCGCAGCCGCCACGTCGTGCCGGCACCCATCGTCGACTCGACGTCGACGGAGCCGCCGATCGCCTCGATTTTCGTCCGGACGACGTCCATCCCGACGCCGCGGCCGGACACGTTCGTCACGGCCTTCGCGGTGGAGAAGCCCGGCAGGAACAGCAGGTGGAAGATCTCCTGCTGGCTCAGTGTCCGGATCTGCTCCTCGGTGCGCAGGCCCTTGGCCAGGGCGCTGGCGGCGACGGCGTCGGGGTCGATGCCGCGACCGTCGTCGACGATCTCGACGACGACCTGTCCGCCGGCGTGGTACGCGCGCAGCGTCACCTGCCCCTGGGCGGGCTTGCCGGCAGCGACCCGTTCCTCGGGGTTCTCGATGCCGTGGTCGACGGCGTTGCGCACGAGGTGGGTCAGCGGGTCCTTGACGGCCTCGAGGAGGGAGCGGTCGAGCTCGGTCTCGCCGCCGAGCATGGTGAGGCCGACCTTGCGGTCGAGCGACGCAGCAAGGTCCCGGACCACCCGGGGCATCTTGTTCCACACGTGCTCGATGGGCTGCATCCGCGTCTTCATGACGCCCTCCTGCAGCTCTCCGGCGATGAGGCTGAGGCGCTGGGCGGAGCGGGTGAGCTCGACGTCCTGGGACCGGTCCGCGAGGCGGTCGACCTGGTTGCGGACGAGGACGAGCTCGCCGACGTGCCGCATGAGGCTGTCGAGCAGGCCGACGTCCACCCGGATCGCGCTCTCGACGGCGTGCCGGACCTGCTCCGTCTCCCGGCCGGGGGCCGGGGCAGGGGTCTCCTGCGCCGCGGCCGGGCCGGCCGGCGGCTCGGGGGCAGGCTGCGGCTCGGCGTCGTGGGACGCGGCGGCCTTCCGCCGGCCGATGACCTTCTTCACCGGGGCGGTCGCGGCGGGCGGCGGTGCAGGCTCGGCGTCCGGCTGGTCCTGGTCGCCGGGCACGCTCTCCGCGACCGGGTCCGCGGTGCCCTCGACCGGCTCCACGTCCTGCCCGACCGCGACGTCCACCTCGGCGTGCTCCGCGTCCGCGGCGCCAGGGGCCGGCCCCTCCTGGATCTCGACGATCCGGGTGATGGTCGGCTCGACGTCGTAGTCGTCGCCCCGGCCCGCCTCGATGGCGCCGAGGATCGCCCGCAGGGTGTCGACGAGCGCGAGCAGCACGTCGGTGGTGGGCTGGTCCATCGACCGGGCCCCGTCCCGCAGCTGGGCCAGCAGGTTCTCCCCCGTGTGGGAGACGCGCTCGAGGTTGGCGTACCCCAGGAACCCGCTCGTGCCCTTGATCGTGTGCACGGTACGGAAGATGCTGCTCAGCAGCTCCCGCGACGTCGGCGCGCTCTCGAGCGCGACGAGGTCCTGGTCGAGCTGGTCGAGGTTCTCGTAGCTCTCGACGAGGAACTCGTGGACGATCTCGTCCATACCTTCCACCGGTGTACCTCCATGCCTCCGGTGCGTGCGCGTGCCGCGCACACCTCACTGATATCGGCGGCCGAGCCGCGGGTCCTGAACGGTCAGAGTCGGAACTGGGCGACCTGGGAGCGCAGCCCCTCGGAGACCTGCGCGAGCTCGGAGACGGCGGACTGCATCTGCACCATCGTCCCGCTGTCGTTCCGCGCGGTGTCGGCGATTGCTGCGATGTTCCGCGCGATCTCGCCGGAGCCCGAGGCGGCCTCGGCGACGCTCCGCGACATCTCGTTGGTCGTCGCCGTCTGCTCCTCGACCGCCGAGGCGATGGTCATCTGGTAATCGTTGATCCGGGCGATGATCTGGCTGATGTCGCCGATGGCGGCGACCGCGCCGGTCGTGTCCTCCTGGATCGCCTCGATCCGACGGGAGATGTCCTCCGAGGCCTTCGCGGTCTCCTGGGCCAGCTCCTTGACCTCGCTCGCGACGACGGCGAAGCCCTTGCCCGCCTCGCCGGCGCGCGCGGCCTCGATGGTCGCGTTGAGCGCGAGGAGGTTGGTCTGCTCGGCCACCGTGGTGATGACCTTGATGACGTTGCCGATCTCCGCGGAGGAGGCGCCGAGCTTGGCGACCGTCTCGTTGGTCGCGGCGGCCTGCTCGGTGGCCTCACCGGCCACCTTGGCGGCCTCCGTCGAGTTCTGGGCGATCTCCCGGATGGAGGCCCCCATCTGCTCGGCGCCGGCGGCGACGGTCTGGATGCTCTGGCTGACCTGCTCGGCGGCGGAGGCGACGACACCGGACTGGGCGGACGCCTCCTCGGCACCGGACGCGGTCTGGGTGGTGGCGGCCGCGAGCTCCTCCGCACCGGACGCGACAGTCTGGGCGGCCTCGGTCACGGCACCGACGGTGGTGCGCAGCTGGGTGATCGACCGGCCGAGGTCCTGAGCCATCCGCCCGAGCTCGTCCCCGGTGTCGACGTCGGGCAGCGTGGTGAGGTCGCCCTCGCCGAGAGCGGTGACGGCCGTCTGCACGGCCGCGACCGTCCGCATGATCTGCCGGACGACGAGCAGCGCTACCGCGAGCCCCGCGACGAGCCCGACGACGAGGACGACGACGAGGAAGACCTGGGTGCTCGCGGCCTGCTCGACTGCAGTGTCGTTGTCGCCGTCCGCGAGCTCTGCCTGCTGGGCCAGACCCGCCTCCATCTGCTCGCCGGCGGCGACGCCGACGGGGCCCAGGGTCTCGAGGTACGTCGCGAGCTGTGCGTCGACGTCGCCCGTCCGGACGACGTCGGCCCAGGCGCCTCGGGCCTGCGCGTGGTACTCCCGCACACTGGCGATCGACTCGTCGACGTCCGCCGCGTCCAGTGCGTATTCACGGTAGCCCTCGAGCATCTCGACGGTCTCCGCCTCGCGGACATCGAGCTCCTCGAGCACCTCGTCGGTCTGGTGCGGCCGCAGCCCCATGGTGCTCGCCGTGAGACGGGTTCCCTGGAAGAGGTGCTGGGCCCGCGCGAGCTCGAGCATCGGCGACACCCGCTGCTCGTACATCCTGTTCTGGGCGTCCGCGAGGCCGCGGACCTGGAGGATGCCGAGCACGCCCACGAGGAGGGCGACGACGGCGACGACGCCGACGGCGGCGGTGATCTTCACGCCGACCGAGAGGTCGCGGAGGGAACGGCGCTGGCGCGGGGCGGTGGGTGTGGACATCGGTCTTTCCTGGTCGGTCCAGGCCGGTCCACGGGGGGCTGGCGACGCCGTCCGCGGACCCCGCCCGGGCCGGTGCGACGCCGTCCTCTCGCTGGGGCCGGCCGTGCGCGTCATGCGCACACCCCACCTATCGGGCGGGCCCGATGGGTCGTGAGACCACCCGGTGGTGGGCCGCCTCACACGCGGGATGTCCCACGCGGGCGCCGACCGTGCCGGCGCGCGTCAGCTGCCGGGCTTGGGCGGCCGCAGGTTGCGCAGGGCGTCGAGATCGTCGTCGCCGGCGGTGGCGGCGGCCCGGTTGGCCTCCTCGACGGCTCGGAGCACCTCGGCCCGGTTGACAGCCACGTGCCGCGGTGCGTCGATCCCGAGCCGGACGCTGTCGTTGCGCACCTCGACGACGGTGAGGACGATGTCCTCCCCGATCACGATCCGCTCGCCCACCCGACGGCTCAGTACCAACACCTGATCGACCCTACCTGCCGCGTCGCTTGCCCGACGAAGCGGCACGCGACTGCCGGGCGCTGCGCGAGACGGCCGTGTCGTACCGTTCGGCGGCCTCGGCGGCCGCCAGCAGGTCGTCCAGCCCCGCCGGGCCGGGCTTGGCGGCGGCCCCGCCGCGCGTGCTGACCACCGGTGGGCGCGCCACCGTCCCGCGGGGTGCGAGCGCGACGACGTTCGCGGGCTTTCGGGGGAGCTCGACGGTGATCTCGAACCAGCGGCGCTGCAGCAGGCCCCTGCGCAGCCGCACGGCGCGCACCACGTGCCCGCCGGCCGACTCCGCCTGCCGGATCAGCTCCGGCAGGTCGGGACCGTCAAGGCGCAATTGCCTGCTCGACACCCACCACCCCCACGGTCTCGATCGTGAGCGACGTTCCGGTCACCTCGTTGTACGACAGTACCGTGATGCGCGGCACCGCGAGGGCTGCCAGACGACGCAGGGCGGGCCGGATCGCCGGGGCACACACCACCGCGGCCTGGCGCCCCGTGGACTCCACCTCCTGGATGCGCCGACGCAGGGAGTCGAGCAGGGCCTCCACCCGGTCGGGGGGAAGGGAGAGCTGGGACCCCTGGTCACCGGGCCGCAGGGACTCGAGGAGCTGCTGCTCCAGGGCGGGTTCGAGCGTGAGGACCCGTAGCGTGCCGTTGTCCCGGGTGCGGTCGATGATGACGTCGGCAACCGCGCCGCGAGCGGC
>DAHVRG010000079.1 GCA_027322565.1 Georgenia sp. | reverse complement strand
GACGGCCGGGTAGCGGGCCATGGGTCCGGTGGCCTTCGGGGGACCGTCGACGACCAGCAGGTCGATCTGCTCCACCTCGGCGAGCTCCGCCGAGCGGTACCACCGGCGCTCCTCGCCGTCGACGACCACCGGCTCGAGGGGGGCGTGTCGGACCTCCGCCACGGTGTCGAGGCCGTGCCGGGCGAGCAGTGCGCGGGTCTCCTCCGCGTACCGCCGGCTGTGGTCGAGGGCGAGCACCCGGCCGACCCCCGCCTCTCTGATGGCGTAGGCCAGCCACAGCGTCGAGGAACCGCTCCCGCACTCGACGACGGTCGTCGGACGGTGGAGCTGGACGAGGTCCCAGAGCTGGAGGAGCGTGACGGCGCTGAGCGCCCAGCCACCCACGCCCGGCAGCGCGGGAGCGTCGGCGACCCGCGGCAGCAGCTGGAGCAGCGCCTGCACCTCGTTGACCGGCTCGTAGTCGAGCCGGCCGAGCCGGTGGGTGGTCTCGCGGTGGCGCTCCTCGGCCGTGTCGACCTCGGCCCGCAAGACGTCGGCGAGCCCGGCCAGACGGTCCGTGCCCTCGCCGATCGCCGCCCGGAGCTCGGTGAGCCCGTGTGTTCGGGACTCCTCGCGCTGCTCCAGCGCCTGGAGAAGCTCGTGCAGCCGGCGCAGGTCCCGGGCACCGACCTGCTGGCGGTGGCGGATGTCCATACCGAGGAGGAGCACTGCGCCGAGGAGGACGGCCAGCATGGCGAGGCTCCAGCCCCACCTGTCCGTCAGGGCCGTCGCCGCCGCCACGACGACGAGCACGGCCACGAGTGAGGCGAGGCCGCGCAGCCGAGGTGTGAGAACTGGCATACCGCTCGTTCCTGTCTGGCGCAGAGGCCTGCGCTGGGGCGATCGTAACCGACAGGGCGTCGGGCTCCCGGAACGTGCCTGTAGCCTGGTTCCCGGCCATCGAAGGGGGTCAAGTTGTCAAGGAAGCTCGCTCTTGCGGCGCTCGGGATCCTGCTGCTCGTCGCCGGTGCGGCGGTCGCCGCTGCCCGCGACGCCGGATTCGTCGCCGTCATTCTCCTCGGCCTGGTCGTAGGGGCGGGCGCGCTTGCAGCGCTGGATGCCAACCAGCGGGTGCGCGGGCTGCACCGGCAGCTCGCCCGCTGGCAGAAGGCCAACCAGCAACGGATGGCTGTCGTCGAGGACGAGCTGCTCCGCCGCGCCGCCCGGGCGGAGGCAGCCACCCAGGACGACGTCCTGGGCACCGTCCGACTTATCCAGGAGCAGTATGTCGGTCGGCTCGACCGGGCCCAGGCGGAGCTCGAGGAGGCTGCTGCCGCCCTGCGTCACGCTGCCGGGTCGTCGCAGCCGGGGTGAGCCCGTTGACTCGAGCGTCTGAGATCATCCGCGCGTACGCGGCCGCGACGGCCGAGCTCCGCCGCGAGTTGCCCCGCGCGCTCATCCGGACCAAGAGCAGCAGCGGCCGCGAGGTCCTCGCGGCGCTGGCCAGTGACCTGCGGATGTCCGCTGCCGAGCTCGAGGAGGCTGGCCGCGCCTACCGGCGAGGGAGCACTCCGGGCGCCGGTCTCGACCCGCGCCGGACGCTCGACTACGCGCGCGTCGCCGCGCTGCAGACCGGCGACGCAGCCGACCAGGACGCCGCTCTCGGCCTCCTGCTCTGGGTGCTCGACGAGCATCCCGGCCTCATCGGGAGGCAGGAGGGCAACCTCCTGCTCCAGCTGGCGGTCAAGGCGCGTGACTTCGCGCTCGGTGACCGGGTCCTCGAGACCGTACCGGTCTCCGGCCTCGTGGGACGGGTGGCGGCGGCGGACCTCGCGAACCCCTGGATCCGGCCGGACGTCGACGACGAGGCGCGGTGGGTCGAGGCGCTCAACACCGGACTCTTCGGGCCCGACGTCGTCCAGGCGGCTCTCCTGCCCGACGGGCCGACCCCGTTCGACCGGCTGACGACGGCGAGCGACCGCCGCATCCAGGACGGACGGAAGATCACGGTGGTGATCTCCTGCTACAACCCCGACCGCCACCTCATCACGGCGGTGCGGTCGGTCGTCGAGCAGACCTGGCAGAACTTCGAGCTCTTCGTCGTCGACGACGCCTCGCCCGCACCGACGCCCGGAGTCCTCGACGAGGTCGAGCGGATGGACCCGCGGATCACGGTCATCCGCAAGGCCGTCAACGGCGGGACCTACCGAGCCCGGAACACCGCACTGCGGGTCGCGACGGGCGACTTCTTCACCTCTCTCGACTCCGACGACTGGGCCCACCCCCAGCGCCTCGAGCTCGGCGTGCGCCCCATGCTCGAGGACGAGGCCCTGGTCGCGACGCGCAGTCTGGGCTTGCGGGCCACGGAGCAGATGGAGGTCAGCCGCGTCGGGTACGGGGGCCGCTTCAAGGCCGCTTCGTCGTTGATGATCCGGACCTTCCCCGTCGTCAACCGGATCGGCTTCTTCGACCCGGTGCGCAAGGCCGCCGACAACGAGTACGCCATGCGGGTCGAGGCGGCCTTCGACGGCAAGGTCGTCGACGTCTCCGGCCATGCGCTGACCATCCTGCTCGCCGACGCGGCGTCCCTGTCGGCCGCGGACTACTCGCCGGGGTGGCGTCACCCGGCACGTTCGGAGTACGTGGAGTCCTACCGGGAGTGGCACCGCAGGGTGCTGTGCCGCGAGGCGGCGATGTTCCTGCCGCCGCACGGCCCCCGTGCGTTCCCCGCGCCGCGGCGCTGGGAGCGCAACCCGCAGGACGGCCCGCCCGGCCCGGCGCTCGACGTCGTCATCGTCGCCGACTGGCGTGACGGGTGGGTGGAGCCGACGCTGCTGACCCGGCTCGAGGAGGCGGCCCGGAGCCCCCGGCGGGTCGGTGTCGTGCACCTCGAGTCGCTCGTCGAGCCCGTCGAGGACGAACGACCGATCGCCGGCGCCGTGCGCGAGGCGCTCGACCGGGGTGCTGTCGAGCGGGTCTACCTCGACGACGCGCGACGCGCCCGCCTCACTGTCGTCGCCGATCCTCGGGTGCTGCAGTTCCCGCCCGTCGTGGACGTCCGGCTCAGCACCGACCGGCTCGTCGTCCTCACCGACGCGGGCGCCGAGGCAGCGGGGGAGTACGCTCGCGAGGACGTCGGGGCCCACGCCCGGGCCATGCTCGGTGCCGACGCGCAGTGGCTCGACGAGTGGCCCGCCCCGCCGCCCGAGCAGGAGCGGCAGGCGCCTGCTGTTGGTGCCGGGACGGTCGACCTCACGGACGCGGACGGTCTGGTGGCGACAGGGGACCTCACCGTGGAGGGTTGGCCGCTGCGCGAGCCCGCCGACGCCGAACGCGGAGCCCTGCTCAGCCTCGTCCGACGCAGCGGGGCGCCGGACGACGTCCCGGAGGTCCGCGAGCTGGGCGACGCGTGGGCGGTGCCGGACGAGCCCTGGGAGGACGTCGCGGTCCGCTGGTTGGGACGGGCGCGTGACGTGTGGGCGGTCGCGGTCACGACGACCACGCAGACGCGGCTCGTCGTGACGGCCGGTGTCCGTGCTGAGTCCCCGGACCCAGGTGTCGCGCGACTCACGAGCGAGCCGGGGGCGCCCGTCTCCCTCCTGGTCTGGCAGGGTGGGGAGTTCCTCCAGCGTCCGGTGGCGGCACCGGTGCCGGTCGGCGCACCGCTCGCTACCGCAGGCGGCGCCTGACCCTCCCGAGGAACCGGCGCACCCGCCTGCGCCACGGCACCGGCTTGGGCGCGGGGCGCTGCTTCCTCGGCGGTGGTGGTGGAGCCTCGCCCAGGGCGATCAT
>DAHVRG010000067.1 GCA_027322565.1 Georgenia sp. | reverse complement strand
TCCTGCGCAACACGGGTCCGTCCCTCAGCCCGTTCAACGCCTGGGTGCTGCTAAAGGGGCTGGAGACGCTGCCGCTGCGCGTCCGGGCGCAGAGCGCCGCGGCCCTCGAGCTGGCGCAGTGGCTGGAGACGCTGCCCGAGGTCGACCGCGTCCACTACCCGTTCCTCGACTCCCACCCGCAGGCCGAGCTGGCGCGCGCCCAGATGACCGGCGGGGGCAGCGTCGTGACCTTCGACCTCGCGGCCGACGGGCGCCTCGCCGACCAGGCCGAGGTCTTCGCCTTCCTCGACGCGCTGCGCGTGGTGCTCATCTCCAACAACCTCGGCGACGCGAAGTCCCTCGTCACCCACCCCGCGACGACGACGCACCGTCGGCTCGGGCCGGCCGGCCGGGCGCATGTCGGGATCAGCGACGCGACCGTGCGGCTGTCGGTGGGGCTGGAGGACGTCGCGGACCTCAAGGAGGACATCGCGCAGGCGCTCACGGCCGTCCGCGCGGGGGCACGCGCCGGCAGCCTGGCGAGCTAGCGGGCGGGCGGCCTTCGGCCCCGCGGTGCGGGGAGCCTTCCGCCCCCGGTGGTGCCCCGTCTCCCGTCACCGGGCCGGGCGGGTGCGGCGCGCCCAGCGCGCCATCCGCCACATCGCCAGCGCGGCCATGGCCTCGAGCAGCCGGCCGAGCAGCGAGCGGGCGGGGAGCGGTCCGCGCAGCCGGGCGTCGTACGTCCAGGAGACGCGGGCGCGGTCCCCGTCGGCCGGCGTCACCGTGATCGTCGCCCTCCCGAGGAGCACCGGCCCGAGCTTGGCCAGCACGAGCTCGTGCGGCGGTGCCACCCGCTCCACGCGCATCCGGTCGACGAAGAGCCCGCCGGTCCGGGCGACGACGACGTCGCCGTCCCGCGGGAGGCCGGAGGGCGCCGTGACCCGGGTCAGCGGGACCCAGCGGCCGTGCTGGTCCAGCGCCGTGACCAAGCGGAAGGCGCGCTCCGGCGGCAGGTCGAGCACTCGGACGGCCATGCTCCGAACTGTAGTGCCGCCCTCGTCCCGGGGGCAGGGGTGCGCGGTGAGGCGTGCCGCTCGCGGCGGGTACCCTTGAACCTGGCCGGCCCCCGTAGCTCAGGGGATAGAGCACCGCTCTCCTAAAGCGGGTGTCACAGGTTCGAATCCTGTCGGGGGCACTTGGTGGTTGGGCAGGTCAACCGGTCACCCGCGCTCGAGGTCGACGGGCTCGGCCAGTATGTTCCTCGGGTGAGCGAGCGATCGTCCTGGACAGCCACCACCCACGACTGGAGCAAGGATCTCGACGTCGAGCACCTCGCCGAGGTCCGCGAACGACTGAGCACAGGCGAGGCTGCGGGTGGCCGCCGCCATCTCATCCTCGAGGTGCTCGCCTACGCCGACGAAGAAGCACAGAGCCAGGGCAGAACGGGCACCGCCATCGTGACCGCCCATCCTGACGGGAAGGTCACGGTCGCCGATGACGGGCGGGGCACGGACACCCGACGAGACAGTCAGGGCCGAGCCATCCGCAAGCCCGTGATGGCGACCGCGGACCTCCGCTTCCAGGACGAAGCGACCTCGCCCCGCCTGCCCGACGGGCTGCCACGGCGCGGTATGTCGACCGTCGCGGCACTGAGCAGCGAGCTGGTGCACGACAACCATCGCGGCGACGAGTCATGGTCACAGACCTACCGGTACGGAATCCCGGACCAGGACCTGGCGTCCATCAAGGGGCGAGGGACTTCTGGGACGAGCGTCACCTTCCACGCCGAGATCGCCGGCCCCTCCGCCCTGACGGAGCAGGACGTGCAGGCTTTTCCCTGGCTGCGTATCGAGCGCCGCTGACGCATGCCGGCCGCGACAGTTGCCGGACCGTTTTCTCGTGGTCCAGCTGCCTCGACGGCCGGGTCGGCCGGCGGGGCCGAGAGCCACTCAGCCGAGCTGGACCGGGAGCAGCCCGCGGCGCGTCTCGGCGGCGATGGCGGCGAGGGCGCCGTCGACCGTCGGGTGGCGGAAGGTGTAGCCGGTGCGCAGGAGCACGGCCGGGTGGACCCAGCGACTCTTGAGGACGAGCTCGGTCTCGGTACGGATCACCCGGGCGCCGAGCTCGAGCGCCCACGTCGGCAGGGGGACCCCGAACCGGCGGCCGAGGTGGCGCCGGACGGCCGCCATGAGCTCGGTGTTGGTCACCGGGTGCGGGGCGGCCAGGTTGACCGGGCCGGCGACGTCGTCGCGTGCCATGAGGTGCCGGACCGCGCCGTAGACGTCGTCGACGTGCACCCAGCTGACGAGCTGGCCGCCGTCGCCCTGGGTCCCGCCGAACCCCATCCGGGCGAGGTTGATGAGCGGGTTGAGCGCCCCACCGTCGCTGCCGAGCGCGATCGCGGTGCGCAGTGCGACCTTGCGGACCGGGACCGGCGCGCTGCCGAGCTCGTGCTCCCAGGCGCGGGCGACGGCGACGGAGAAGCCGGTGCCGAGCTCGCCGGAACCCTCGTCCTGAGGCCGGTCGCGGGCGTCGCGGTAGATCGTGCCGGTGCTCGCGTTGAGCCACACCGGGGGCGGCGAGGCGCAGCCGGCCAGGGCGACACCGAGCGCCTTCGTCGTCTCGGTGCGGGAGGTGAAGATCTCGTCGGCGGTGCGCTTGGTGTAGCGGCAGCTCACGGACCGGCCGGCGAGGTTGACCAGGGCGTCGCTCCCGTCCAGCACGTGGCGCAGGTCCTCGCCCCACCGGGCGTCGCCCGAGGTCCGGCCGATCGTGCGCACGGCGACGCCGTCCGCGGTGAAGGCCCGGGTCAGGTGCCGGCCGAGGAACCCGGTGGCACCGGCGAGGACGACGGTGGTCATGATTCGCTCCTGTCGGTGGGGTCGGGGATGGAGAGCCGGTCCACGAGGGCGTAGACGTCGGCCGCCAGGCGGCGTCCGACGGGAAGCCTGGTCAGCGCCACGGTGTGGGCGATGATCGGGGCGAGGCCGTCGACGAGCCGGCGGGTGCGTCGCTGCTCGGGGGAGGTGTCGGTGACCCAGTGCAGCGTGACGCCGAGATAGGCGAGCCACAGCAGCTCCGGCAGCCGCGGGTGGTGCGACGCCGAGCGGGTGCCCCGGGACAACGCCAGCACCCGGTCCATGAGGGCGGTGGCTGCCGCGCGCGGAGCCGCCGACTCCGCGGAGAAGGGGCTCACCGACGACGACCGCGAGAGCGCGACGTGCAGCATCGTCGTGCCGAAGGAGTGGTACGGCGCCATGGTGTCCACGCCGGTGTGGAGCACCGTCGCGAGGTTCTCCGCCAGCCCGCCGCCGTCGCGCAGCAGGGGCAGCGCCCGCTCCCGGTGCTCCTCCTGGATCCGCACGTAGAGCTCGTGGACCAGGGCGTCCTTGCCGTCGAAGTAGTAGTACGCGTTGCCCTGGGAGACGCCGGCCTCGGCCGCGATGAGCCGCATCGTCGTCGCCTCGTACCCCCGTTCCCGGAAGAGACGCAGCGCCGTGTCGACGAGCAGCTCTCGGGTGCGTGCGGACTTCGTCGCCATGGCGCGAACGTACCGCAGGTTTCGAACGTGTTCAAAACTGCGTGTCACGGTGAGGGGGCGTGACGGGGAAGGGTGTGGGGGCGCGCAGGTCGGGCGGACGCGGACAGGCGGACGGGCGCCGACGGACCGGTGGGCGCAGGCGGGGCCGGGCGAGGACGCGCCGCAGGGGTCAGGTCGCCGCGAGGGCCCGCACCGCACGGGCGAGTGCCGGTCGCACGTCGAGGTCGGGGTCGACGGTGAGCCGGTGGAGGAGCAGCCCGTCGGCCAGTGCCATGAGGGCCCGGGTCGCCGGCCCCGGGTCGGGGAGGCCGACGGCGGTGACGAGCTCCTCGGTCCACAGCTCGAACTCCCGGCGCTGCCGGCGCAGCGGTGCGCCGAGCTCGGGGTCCCCGGCGAGCTCGAGGAAGAGGGCGTACCGCGCCCGTGTGCGGGTGGCGTACGGCCCTGACTGGAGCTCGAGCATGGCGGAGAGGCCCGCGACGAGCGCGTCGGTCCCCGTCACCTCCAGCAGGGCGTCAGGGGAGAGGTCGGCCCGCTCGCGCTCCGCCAGCCAGTCGACGACGCCGGCGAGAAGTGCGCGGCGGGTGCGGAACCAGTTCGACGTGGACCCGGGAGGCAGGTCGGCGCGGGCGTCGACCCGGGCGTGGGTGAGCGCGCGGACCCCCTCCTCCCCGAGCAGCTCGATCGCGGCGTCGAGCGCGCGAACCTTGGTGGGCGGAGCCATGGACGTCCCCTTCGACGAGGTCTACTATAAAAATAGTAGGACACTCTGCTGAGGAGGCCGCCATGGCCACGTCCGATTTCCAGGTCACCGACCCCACCGACGCGTCCTGGTCACCACCCCTGCCCGACGCCCCCGGCTTCGACCACGTCGTCGTCGAGACGCCCGGCCTGCGCAGCCACGTCGCCGTCGCCGGCGAGGGCGAGCCGGTCCTCCTGCTCCACGGGTTCCCCCAGCACTGGTGGCAGTGGCATGCCGTCGCGCCCGCCATCGCCGCGGGCGGCTACCGCGTGCTGTGCCCCGACCTGCGCGGGGCCGGCTGGACCGTCGCCGACGACCAGTCGAGCGGGAGACCCGGCTGCGCGACGTGCTCGCCCTGCTCGACGCGCTCGACCTCGAGCGGGTCCACCTCGTGTCCCACGACATGGGGGTGCTCACCGCGGTGCAGCTGACCTACGACTACCCCGAGCGGGTGCGCACCGCGGTGCAGCTGGCCGTGTGGCCGTTCTTCATGCGCTTCAGCCCCGCACTCAGTGTCAGGGTGAGTGTCGCCGCACGGGTTGCGGTGGTTGGATCCCGATCACCTGGCGTCTGGCTCATAGCCTCGGTGTC
>DAHVRG010000087.1 GCA_027322565.1 Georgenia sp. | reverse complement strand
GGATGCCCGGAGGGCGGGGGGTCGGTGGGGGTGGTGGTGGGAGAGCCGGCCTCGGCGGCCGGGTTGCGCAGCGGCTGGAGTGTTCAGCCGGAGTGCCCCGAGGTCCGGGTGCTCAGGAGCCGGACTCGAGGAACCGCGCCGCCCATGCGTCCTTGCCGGCGCGCGCCGGTAGGTCGAGTGCCGCGGCGGCCATGTAGAGCATGCCGGCTGCGAAGAAGTCGTGGGCGACGTCCTCACCGACCCCGGGGAGCGCCTCGATCCGCTCGAAGACGCCCCGGGTCCAGCCGTCCATGATGTCGCGGATCGCCGGGTCGCCGGATGCCGCATAACCCTGGAGAAGCATGAACATGATCTCCCGGCGTTCCATGAGTCCGCCCCACGCGTCGGACATCGCCTGGAGCGGCGCCTCCGCGGAGCGTTCCCCCGCGGCGAGCATCTCCCGCTCGATCGTGGCGAAGACCCGCTCGAGGACGGCGACGAACAGCTCGTGCTTGGTCGGGTAGATCCGGAAGAGGTTCGGGTGGGAGATCCCCACCCGCTTGGCGATGGACACGGTCGAGCCGCCGTGCAGCCCCTTGTGGCCGAACTCCTCGAGGGCCGCCTCGATGATCTGCTCGCGGCGCTCCTCGATGGGGATCCGTCTCCGCCGGTCCACTGCCATAGTTGATAGTGAACACTCACTAGCAGGCAACTGTCAAGAGTGCGGGCCCGACGAGCCGTGAGCGAGCCGGACGAGGGGCTTGCCCGTGTTCGCCCCGCGGAAGAGGCTGAGGAACGCTTCGGGTGCGTTCGCCAGACCCTCGACGACGGTGGTCTCGGCGCGGAGGCTGCCCTCGGCGAGCCACACCGCGGCGCGCGCCAGGTACTCGGGAGCGCGGTCGGTGTGGTCGCTGACGAGCATCCCGCGCACGGTGAGCCGCCGGGGGAGTGTGAGGTGGAAGTTCGTCGGCCCCGGCGCGGGGGTGGTCGCGTCGTACTCGCTCATCGCCCCGACGACCGCCACCCGTCCACCCACGCGGAGGACGCCGAGTGCCGCCTCGAGGTGGTCACCCCCGACGAGGTCGATGTAGACGTCGATGCCGTCCGGCGCGTGCTCGGCGAGCTGCCCAGCGAGGTCTCCAGCGGTGCGGTCGATCGCGGCGTCGAATCCGAGCTCTTCGACCACCCGGCGGACCTTCTCCGCGCCACCGGCGGAGCCGATGACCCGGGACGCGCCGAGCAGGCGCGCGAGCTGGCCGGCGACGCTGCCCACCGCGCCGGCCGCCGCCGAGACGAGGACGACGTCACCCGGGCGTACCGGGGCGGTGTCGGTGAGTGCGACGTAGGCGGTGAGGCCGGTCATGCCGAGCATGCCGAGGTGGTGCTCGGCGTCCGCGACGCTCGTGTCGACGAGGTTCACCGCCGCGGCGTCGAGGACCGCATGGAAGCGCCACCCCGCGAAGTGCGACACCGTGGTTCCGGCCGGGAGGTCCGCGGACCCCGAGGCGACGACCACCCCCACGGCGCCACCCGAGGGCCTCGCCGAGCCTGAAGGGATCGATGTAGGACGCGCCGTCGTCCATCCGGCCCCGCATGTACGGGTCGACCGACATCCAGGTGTTCTCGACGAGGACCTGGCCCGGGCCTGGCGCGGGGACGTCGACGTCGGCGATCTCGAAGTTCTCGGCCGTGGCGACGCCGGAGGAGGGGCGGGACGCCAGGCGGACCTCGCGGCCGCGGATCGGATGAGCTCCCATCGTGCATCTCCTGTCTCATGGTGAACCTACTCGTGGTAAGTTACACGAAGTAAGTTACTGGCGGTAGGCAGGAGGCCGAAATGGCGGACACAGCTGGGCTCCAGGCGCGTCGGCGGCTCACCCGGACGGAACGCCGCGCACAGCTCCTCGACGTGGCGCGCACGCTCATCCGCGAGGCCGGTACCGACGAGCTCACCCTTGCGCGCGTCGCCGAGCGGGCCGGAGTAACCAAACCCGTGGTCTACGACCACTTCGGGGACCGGTCCGGCATCCTCGCCGAGCTCTTCCGCGAGTTCGAGGCGCGGCAGCGGGAAGTCCTCGCCGCGGCGCTCGCCGACGCCGAGCCCGTGCTCGACGTGAGGGCGCGGCTCGTCGCCGCGGCGTTCGTCGACTGCTGCCTCGCCGAGGGCCGGGAGCTGGCCGACGTCGTCGCCGCGCTCGCCGGGTCGTCCGAGCTTCGTGCGCTCCGTCAGGAGGCCGAGGACGCCTACCTCGCCATGTGCCAGGAGGCGCTGGAGCCCGTCGGGGGCCTGGTCGCGGGTGGCTCCCTGGACGCGGTCATCGGCGCCGGCGACGCGCTCGTCCGCAGCACCCTCGACGGGCGGATCACCGCCGCCCGCGCACGCGACGTGCTCACCAGGGTGATCGTCGCCGTCGTCGCCCCGGAGCCGGCCGCATGACCATCGCTCACCCCTACGAGCCGGGCTCCGTCCTCTGGCTCTACGCCCACCCGCGTGGAGGGTCGCTGAACGAGCGGCTCTTCCGCGAGGGTGTCGACGCCCTCGCGGTGGACCACGACGTCACGACCTCCGACCTCTACCGCCAGGCCTTCGACCCGGTCCTCGGGGTGCGTGACCTCGGCGACCTCGCCGAGCAGGCGGGCAACCTCGCCGTGCTCGCCGAGGAGTCGTACGGGCGAGGGCAGCTCCCCGCCGACGTCCGCGCGGAGCAGGCCAAGCTCGCCAGGGCCGAGCTGCTCGTCGTCCAGTTCCCGCTGTGGTGGTACGGTCCGCCGGCCATCCTCAAGGGCTGGTTCGACCGGGTGCTCACCGGCGGCTTCGCGCACGGCGACCTCGACCCGGAGCTCGGCGTGCCCCGACGCTACGGCGACGGCGGGCTCTCCGGGCGGCGCGCGCTCGTCGTCGTCACGGCGGGGGAGGACGCCCGCTCGATCGGGCCGCGCGGGATCAGCGGGGACCTCGAGTCCCTGCTCTTCCCGCTGACCCACGGGGTCCTCTGGTACGTCGGTATCGAGCCACTCGACCTCCACGTCGTCCACGACGCCGACGCCCTGGACGCTGATGACGTCGAGCGGGAGGCCCGGCGGCTGCGTGCGCGCCTGCGGACCGTGGATGCGGAGGCGCCGCGACGCTTCCGGGCCCTGCGCGACGGCGAGTACCATGACCGGGCCCTGCGCCCGGACCTCCTGCCCGGGCGCACCGACCTGGGCATCCACGTCGCCGCCCGCTGACTATGCGACGCGCTCATCGAGGTCGAGGCGGCCGCCGTCCCGCGACGGCGGGACGGC
>DAHVRG010000059.1 GCA_027322565.1 Georgenia sp. | reverse complement strand
CGCCACGCTCACTGCCCTCTCGACCCCGCACCCCGCCGCCCTGACGGCCGCGACCGTGCGCTCCGCGCAGCTGCTCCGCTCCGCGTACATGGGCTTCTTCCAGCTTCCGGGGCTCCCCGAGCTCCTCCTGCGCCACCGCCTGGAGGCGGCGCTCACGGGCACCGGGCTCCCGCCCGGACCGGCACGCCACTACCAGCGGCGCATGCGTGAGCCGGGTGCGGCCCGCGCCGCCCTCGGCTGGTACCGCGCCGTCCCGCTCACCCGGATGCGTCCTCGCCCGGTGACCGTCCCGACGACCTACCTGTGGGGGCGCCACGACCCGTTCCTCGGTGAGGTCGCGGCCCGGCGCACCGAGCGACACGTCGCGGCCGACTACCGCTTCGTCCCCCTCGACGCGGGGCACTGGCTGCCCGAGCTCGCCCCGGAGGCCGTGGCCGACGCCGTCCTCGCCCGAGCCGGGGGCGGCAAGCGCTCGTGAAGCCCGGGGCGTCCCGCTACCGTTGCCGACATGGACGCCGCCGGTGCTGCTCCCACCGTCGTCGTGCACCCCGCCGTCGGGCGTTTCGAGGACGTCGCCACCGTCCTTGGGGCCAGGCCCGGGGTCGGTGCCTGCTGGTGCATGTCCTACCGCGACTCCCGGGTGTCCAACGACGACCGTCCGGAGCTCATGCGGCGGCTGTGCGAGAGCGAACCGGGCCCGGGCGTGCTCGCCTACGTCGACGGCGCCGCAGCGGGCTGGTGCTCGATCGCGCCGCGGAGCAGCTACCGCCGGCTGCTGAGATCGCGCACCATCCCGGTCCTCGACGAGCGCGACGCGTGGGTGGCGGTGTGTTTCGTCGTCCGGGCGGGGTACCGCCGCCGCGGCCTCATGCACACGTTGCTCGACGGGGCCGTGGCCCATGCTGCCGCCCACGGCGCCGAGGTGGTCGAGGGCTATCCGGTCGATGTCGGGGACGGGACCCGTGTCCACCCCGTGGCCGGGTACGTCGGGACGACGGAGCTGTTCGCCGCCCATGGCTTCGAACGTGTCGCCGAGACGGCCGCCCACAGTGACGGCCGCCTGCGCTGGGTCATGCGCCGCGAGCTCGACCCGCTCGCGGAGGTCAGCCCCGGCGGTAGGTGAGGATGCGGAACCGCATACCGTTCTCGGCGACGTGCCAGCCGCCGTCGTCAGGGTCCTGCGCGGTGACCCGCCACTCCGGGCCGATGACCGGGGCGTGCCGGTCACCGTCCACCGGGTGGTCGATCTGCGTGACGACGAGGAGGTCCGCGTGGGGCAGGGCCTCCTCGTAGACCTGGGCCCCACCGCAGATCCACGCGTCCTCGCTGCCCACGAGCTCGAGGGCCGCGGGCAGGCTGTCCACGACCTCCGCGCCCGGTGCGGTGAACCGCGGGTTGCGCGACAGGACGATGTTGCGCCGCCCGGGCAGCGGGCGGAGGCGCTCGGGCAGCGACTCCCACTGCAGCCGACCCATGACGACGGCGTGTCCGGCCGTCGTCCGGCGGAAGTGGCGCAGGTCCTCGGGCAGGTGCCAGGGCAGGTCGTTGTCCCGGCCGATCACCCGGTCGTGGGCCTGGGCCCAGATCATGCCCAGGGTCATACGGCCACCGGGGCCTTGATCGCCGGGTGGTGGCGGTAGTCGTGGACGACGACGTCCTCGTAGGTGTACTCGAACAGCGAGGGCGCCCTGCGCAGCTCGAGGCGCGGCATCGGGTAGGGCTCGCGGCCCAGCTGCTCGCGGACCTGCGTGACGTGGTTGTCGTAGATGTGGCAGTCCCCGCCCGTCCAGATGAGCTCACCCGGCTCGAGGTCCACCTGCTGGGCGACCATGTGGGTGAGCAGCGCGTAGGAGGCGATGTTGAACGGCACCCCGAGGAAGAGGTCCGCCGAGCGCTGGTAGAGCTGGAGGGACAGGCGGCCGTCGGCCACGTAGAACTGGAAGAAGGCGTGGCAGGGCGCCAGCGCCATGCGGTCGAGGTCGGCGACGTTCCAGGCGGAGACGATCATCCGCCGAGAGTCGGGGGAGCGGCGCAGGGTGTCCAGCACGTCGCTGAGCTGGTCGATGTGCCGGCCGTCGGGGGTGGGCCAGGAGCGCCACTGGTAGCCGTAGATAGGGCCGAGCTCGCCGTCCTCCGCGGCCCACTCGTCCCAGATGTGGACGCCGCGCTCCTGCAGCGGCCGGGCGTTGTGCTCACCGCGCAGGAACCACAGGAGCTCCTCGACGACGCCGCGCAGGAACACCCGCTTGGTGGTGACGAGGGGGAACCCCGCCCGGAGGTCGAAGCGCATCTGGTGGCCGAAGACGCTGCGCGTCCCCGTGCCGGTGCGGTCGGACTTCGCCGTGCCGTGCTCGAGCACGTGGCGCAGGAGGTCCTCGTAGGCGGTCGAGACTGCGGTGGGGGCGGGCACGGTGCTCACCGCGCCATGGTAAGCCGAAGGCCGCCGCCCCGGCCGGTAACCGGGGCAGCGGCCCGCAGGGTGTGTCCGCCGGGCCGTGGCCGGCGGAGGCGGCCGTCAGACCGCCGCGAGCTCCTTCTCCTCGACCTGCTCTTCGGCGGCGACGTCCGCGCTGGACGCCTCCCGCTCGATGGATCGCGGTGCGTGGGAGACGTGGATCTTGCGCGGCTTGGCCTCCTCGGCGACCGGGATGGTCAGCGTCAGCACGCCGTCGGCGTAGTCGGCGTCGATGCGGTCCAGCGCCAGGCCGTTGCCCAGGACGAGCTGGCGGGCGAACGTCCCGGTCGGGCGCTCGTGCGAGAGCCACTGGACGTCGTCGCCGGAGACGCTCTTGCGCTCGGCACGGATGGTCAGCGTACGGTCCTCGACGTCCACGTCGATCGTCGACGGGTCGACACCGGGGAGGTCGATCTGCGCGACGAAGGACTCACCGGTGCGGTAGAGGTCGAGCGGCATGGCCGTCGCGGCCGGTGCCTGACGCAGCACCGAGTTGACGAGCCGGTCCATCTCCCGGAACGGGTCGGTGAACAGGGCCATGGAAGTACCTCCTTCGGTTCTCGTGAGCCGGTAGCTCAGGCGGCCCCTCGGGCGGTGCCGCACCTCCATTATTGGCACTCTCCCACCGAGAGTGCTAGTTCCGTTCACCCACCGCGAAAAGTTGAGCCGAGCAGGCTCAACCTAGCCGCTGACCTGCGGCGATGCCGGCTGTGTGGGCGGTGGTCCGAAGGCGTCGCGAGCTCCGAGGATGACCTGGCGGGCCAGCCGTCGGCCGAGCCACCAGCCGATCAGCGCGCCGATCCCGAAGGGAGCCAGCCGGCCGAGCAGCACCGCCCCGCCCTTGGCCGTCGCCGCTCGGACGAGCCGCCGCGACAGCCCCCGGTTGACGGCCCGCACCGTGCCGAGTGGAAGGCGGGTGAGCAGGCCCCGGCCGCGGTAGAGGGTGCTCACCCCGAGCTCGCCCTCCACGGCCCGCGCACCGTCCTGCCCGAGGAGGGAGGCGAGCACGAGGGTGCGCCTCCGGGCGACGTCCTCGACCGCGACGCCGTGGACGTGCGCCACCGCGCCCACGAAGGTCGTGCTCGTCCGGAGGAAGGTGAGGATGTTCGCCGCGGTGAGCACGGCCGCCACGCCGGTGCCGACGCCCGGAACCGCGGCGCTGAGCCCGACGAGCGCGCTGGCCGTGCTCACCCGCCGCCGGAAGCGGCGCTCGAGGAGTGCGACGACGTCGGCCGGGGAGGCGTCCGGGTTCTCCCGGGCGACCCGCTCGGCGAGCGCGCGCGAGCGGCCCGCACCGGCCGACGCGGCCCTCTCGACGGCGCGGGCGACGGCGGTGCCGGCCGGGCCGGGCTCCTCGGTGAGGACGGTTCCCGCGGGGGAACGGTGCCGCATCACGCCTCCCGCAGGGGCTCGTGCGTGACGGTGACGTCGTAGGTCGCGCCCGCCTTGAGCGTCCGTCCCACGGTGCACAGCCGGCCGGAGGTGCGCTCCACCCGCTCGGGGAGCCGGGCGCGCCGCTCCTCGGTCAGCGCGGCGAGGTCGAGCAGGAGCTCGACATCGAGGTGCCCGTAGCGGTTCTCCCCCTCCACACCGCGGGAGGAGACGCCGACGACAGCGGGGAAGTCGTCGCCGAGACGGTTTCGCAGCACGTGGTCCGCGGACAGGGCGGTGCACGTGGCCAGGGCGATCTTGAGGAGCTCGCCCGGCGAGAACAACCCCTCGGTGTCCTTGCTGCCGATGCGGACCTCGGCGCCCCGCTCGTTCCGCGCGACGTACACCGGGCGGCCCTGCCGCGCGGCCCACAGCGCCCGCGGGGGCGGGTCGTCGCCCTCCGGCGGGGTCGTCGCGTCATCGGGCGGGGTCGTCTCACTCATGCCCTGATCGTGGCACGTCGGGACGAGGACGGCGCGCCCGCCGTCCCCGTCGGAGCGGGGCCGGTCAGCGCACCGCCGCGTCCTCCCGTACCGCCCGGTCCGGGCGCGGCCCCACCCACAGCTGGGAGAGCCCGCTCGCCGGCAGGAGCGTCGCACGCAGCCGCTGCGCCCTCGGGGCGCGCGCCCGGCTCCACTCCAGCACTCGGCGCACGTCCTCCCGCATGGTGCCGAGCGGGGGTGTGCGCGGGGCGTACCGCGCGGACTCGAGCCGGTTCGTCGCGCGGGTGAGGGCGTCCAGCGTGTGGGCGTCCGGTTCGATCGCCCGCCGGTAGAACTCCTGCATCCCACGGGGTGTGGCGGCGCGCGGCGGGAGGACGCCGAGGTCGGCGAGCCCGGCGACGAGCACCGACCACTCGCCCTCGATCTGTGCCGCCGGGCTGCGCCCCCGGCGCAGCCGCCAGCGTCGCCACCTCGCGGCGAGCGGCACGACCGACAGGAGCAGTGCGGCCACGGCGAGCGTCGCCGCCGCCCGGACGAGGGTCTGCCCGTGCCGCTCGAACCAGCCCACCTCCTCGCGGGGTCCCTCCTCGGCCGCGGGGTCCGGCGCGGCCGGCTCGGGCGTGACTTCACCGACGGTCGGGTCGGCGGCGGGCGTGGGGAGCTCGGGCCGGGGCGTCGTCGTGAAGAACGGGGCCGCCCCGGCGCGGGTGGCCGGCGTCGGTTCGAAGCGGGTCCAGCCCAGCCCCGTGATGAGGAGCTCGGGCCACGCGTGGGCATCGGCGGCGACGACCGTGTGCGTGCCGTCCAGCCCCTGCGAGCCCGGGAGGAAGCCCACCGCCAGCCGCGCTGGGATGCCGCTGGCCCGGGCGAGCATGACCATCGTGGTGGCGAACTGGGTGCAGTACCCCTGCTTCGTCTCCAGGAAGTGGGAGATGGGGTCGAGCTCACGTCCGTCGGGGCCCTCGACGGGGTCCGCGAGGGTGAGCGAGTAGCTGAACTCCGGCCCGCGCAGGTACCGCTGGAACGCCAGCGCGACGTCGATCTGGTTGGTGAGGTCGCCGGCGAGCTCGTCGGCGAGCTCGCGGACGACCTCCTCGGACGCCGGGTCGACGTCGAGCGGGTCGCGCCGGGGGGAGCCGACCACCCGCCGGACCGGTCCGCCGTCGGGGTCGGTGATCTCGACGGTGCCGTCGGTGAGGAACCGCTCGTGGCGTCCGTCGGGCCGGACCCGCTCGAGCGGGGTGCCGTCCTCGGCGAGCCGGACGAGGCTGCCGTCGTCGGTGTGGTGCACCTCCGCCACGGGCAGGTGTTCGATGAGCGGCTCGGGAGGCGCACCGACCTCTTCCGGCAGCGTGGCCAGGGGAGCGATCTCGAGGTAGGTCGCCGCATACGTGCCGGGCGCCGCCTCCACGGCCACGGTGTCGTCGAGCGGGACGAACTGCCAGGCGACGTCGCCGAGCTCGACCTCGGTCGTGGGGTGCGGGAGGGCGAGCTGCGGGGCGCGCAGCCCGTTCTGCGTCACCGTCAGGGTCGACACCATGTGCTCCAGCCCGAGCTGGCCGACGAACAGCTCGTTCTGCGTGACGATCCGGCCGTCGTCGCGGGACCACCCCTCGCGGTCCCGTGCGGGGAGCCACCGCCCGCCGACGTAGTCCGTGCTCACCGTCACCCGGAGCGGCGGGGGTGAGGGATCGTCGGTGCGGAAGCGGATGACGGGGGCCTGGGACCGGTTGCCCAGGTCCTGCGCGAGGTCGAGCGTGTCGGTGAAGCTCACCGTCCCGGGGCCGCGGTCGGCCCCTTCGAGCAGCGCCGTCGGCGGCAGGTGGGGCAGCAGGCCGGGCACGACGACGGCGAGGAGCAGCGCGGTCACGCCCATGACCCGCGCGGTGAGGCCCAGGTGGCGGTGGCTGCCCCGGGACGTCGCGGTGTCGTCCACGGTGGTCGACGCCGCCGAGGCCCCCGCCGCCCGCCAGTCGTCGATGACCGAGCGGCCCTGCCAGGCGAGGAGCACGAGCCAGGCGGCGCCCCCGAGGAGGAAGTACCCGGGAGCCAGCGCCTGTCCCGTGTTGGACGCCGTGGCCGCGGACACGAGGAGGAGCGGGATGCCGGCGAGGGCGGCGGCCCGGTAGGTGACCGCGAGCGCCTCGACGAGCAACCCGAGCAGGGCCGCGCCGGCGAGAACGACGAGGGTGAGGCCCGGTGTCGCCGGCGCGGGCACCGCGTAGGTCTGGATCGTGTCGACCCCCTCGCCGAGCAGCACCGTGAGCGACGTGAGTGCCGACTCGTCCTCGAGCCGCTGTGCCTGGGCCCACCACGAGAGCCCGCTGAGCAGCGCGAGCGCCTGGGCCAGGACGACGAGCCACCGCGGCGCGCGGGCGGTGCGGAGCGCGGAGCCGACGACGACGAGGAGGAGCAGCAGGCCGGCGAGGGGGGCGGTCCACGGTCGTCGGGCGACGAGGTCCCCGAGCGGCCACGCGACGGCGACCCCGGCGGACATGGCGAGCACCGACTCGAGCCACCGGCCACGGCTCAGCGCCTGGAGGAGGGGGTCGTTCATCGCCGGACCACCGGGACGTCCGAACGCAGCCCGCCGAGGCCGTGCGTTGCCGCGCCCCAGGCGTCGGCGACCGTGTCGCCGTCCCGCACCGTGACCGTCCGCCATCCCGCTGCGGTGAACAGGGAGGTGAGGTCGCCGTCGTCCCCGCCGCGGTACCCGGCGAAGGAGGCCGTCTCGAGCACGAGGGCCACCCCGAGGTTGCCCGGGGCGCGGACCGCGGGCACGGGCAGCAGGGCCTCGGCGTCATGGTCGGCGACGACGGCGACGACGACGGCGCCCTCCGCGGTGAGGGCGTGGGCC
>DAHVRG010000054.1 GCA_027322565.1 Georgenia sp. | reverse complement strand
AGCTCGAGGCCGAGCGCGACTCGCTGGCGAAGGAGATCGAGGAGCTGCGTGCGATCCTCGCCGACGAGGGCCTGCTCCGGCAGGTGGTGAGCGACGAGCTCGCCGAGGTCGCCGCGGCGCACGGCACCCCACGCCGTACGGTGCTCCTCGAGCACGCCGGCGGCCCGGCCACCGGCTCGGCCGCCGGAGGCCGTCGGGGGGCGTCCAGCGTCCCGCTCGAGATCCCCGACGAGCCGTGCTGGGTGGCGCTCTCCGGCACCGGGCTGCTCGCGCGCGGCTCCCAGGAGCCCCCACGGCAGGGCCCGCGGGTGGCGCACGACGCCATCGTCTCGGCGGTCCCCGCCCGGACCCGCGGCGACGTCGGTGTGGTGCTGAGCAGCGGCCGCTGCGTCCGGCTCTCCGTCGTCGACGCGCCCGCCCTGCCCGCGACGGACTCCGCTCCCGGCTTCTCCGGCGGTGCCCCGGTCGCCGAGCTCGTCCAGCTCGAGCCGGGCGAGCGCGTCGTCGGGCTGGCCCAGCTGGACGACGACGCCGCGCCGCTCGCCCTGGCCACCGCCCGCGGGACGGTCAAGCGGGTGAGCACCACCGACCGACCCGCCAACCGGGACGCGTGGGAGGTCATCACGCTCAAGCCGGGTGACGCCGTCGTCGGGGCGGCGCACGCGCCGGACGAGCACCGGCTCGTCCTCGTGTCGAACCAGGCGCACCTGCTCCACTTCCCCGCCTCCGCGGTGCGGCCCCAGGGGCGGGCCGCGGGCGGTATGGCGGGGATCCGGATGCCGGAGGACGCGCGGGTCGTCGGCTTCGGGGTCGTCGACCCCGACGACGTCTCCCGCAGCCTCGTCGTCACCGTCGCCGGCTCGGCGGACGCGCTGCCGGGCACCGTCCCGGGCAGCGCGAAGGTCACCCCGTTCGACCGGTTCCCCGGTAAGGGCCGGGCCACCGGCGGGGTCCGGGCGCACCGCTTCCTGCGCGGGGAGGACACGCTGCAGCTCGCCTGGGTGGGGCTCGAGCCGATCCGTGCCGTCGGCAGCGGCGGCCAGCCGGTCGACCTGCCCGAGGTGGACGAGCGGCGGGACGGCTCGGGACGCCCCCTCACGGCGCCGGTCGCCGCCATCGGCTGACGGCGGCGGGGTGGGGCTCGGCCTCAGACCGTGCGGCTGAACATCAGCGAGCTGCGGGTGGGCTCGTAGCCGAGCCGGCCGAACATGCCGAAGTCGGTGCCGGGCTGCGGGGAGTCGACCCCGAGCCCGGCGTACTCCATGCCGTCCGCGGCGTAGGCACGCATCGCTCGGACGAGCAGTGCGGTGGCGACCCGCATGCCGCGCCACTCCTCGCGGACGCCGAGGATCTCGGTGTACCCCTCGCTCCACCCCTGGGCGGCCCAGTCGCCCTCGTAGCGGCCGGAGATGAGGTAGCCGGCCACGCGGGCGCGGTCGCTCGTGCGGTCCAGCGCGACGAAGCTCCACTCCGGGGCGAAGTAGGTCCGGCCCTGGGCCCAGGTCTCGGGGGTGTGCAGCTCCCCGCCCCACTGGTCCTTGAAGGCGTCGTTGTGTGCCCGACGGACCGCGTCGTCGAGGGCGGGGTCCCACGGCTCCACCGTCACCTGCCCGTGCGGCTGCACGTCCGGCAGCTCGCGCCGGAGGTCCCGGCGCATCTCGGTGTACCAGCGGGTGGGGACGAACCCGGCCAGCCGCAGCATCTCCTGGGCGTCGGTGAGGTTCTCCTCGACGTGGACGACGGCGAGCGCGTTCGCGTGGCCGGCGCGGTCGAGGATGGTGCGGGCGGCCCCGAGCTGCCATTGGAGCAGGGTGGTGCCGAGACCGCGCCGGCGCCAGGCGGGGTCGACCCCGCCGTCGCACAGCGCGCGGAAGGTCCCGGCGGTCGGGCGGACCCGGACGATGGCGTAGGCGCGCGGCACGCCGGCGGTGTCGACGCCGACGACCTTCGCGGTCCCGACGTCGCTGCTCACCGGGACGAACGTCTCGGCGGACTCCTCGGCGCTCGTGCGGTACGGCGGGTCGTCGTGCGCCTCGATCCGGGCCAGCAGCGCGACCAGCGCGTCGTTCTGCTCCAGGGTGAGCCACTGCCAGCGCAGGTCGCCCCCGGAGGGCAGCTCGAGCCGTGTGCCCCCCGTGGTGCTCGGCTCGCCGGTGCCGACCGTCGGCACGCGCGCGGCGTCGTCGAAGTCCTCGAGCATGGGTCCGACGATACGTCCTCCCCCCGGTCCGGCCCACCACCCGCACACGGTGCGGGAATCCTCACACCTCGATGGTGTAGAGGATGTTCGCTCCCTGCGGCTCGTAGCCCATCCGCTCGTAGAAGTGGTAGGCGCCGGAGGGGTTCTCCAGGTCGACGTCGAGCGCGGCGACCTCGATGCCGTCCCGGTGGAGCGCGGCGAGCACCGAGGCGAGCATCGCACGGGCGAGGCCGGCACCGCGGTGGGGCCGCAGCACCCCGAGGAGCTCGGTGTAGCCCTCGCTGTGCCCGAGCACCTCCCACTCGTGCTCGCGCCGTGCGGTGAGCGCGTAACCCGCGACCTCGCCGGACCCCTGGTGCACGGCGACGACGCTCCACGCCGGCTCCAGGTCGCGGCGCCGCGCGGCCCACGTGCCCTCGTCCACCGGTTGGGAGCCCCAGTGGTCGCGGAACGCCTCGTTGTGCGCTCGACGGACGGCGTCGTCCAGCTCCGGGGTCCACTGCCGGATCTCGTACCCCTCCGGGACCGGGACGGCGGCGGGCTCCGCGGTGAGACGCAGCCGCATCTCCCGGTAGGTGCGCAGCGGGCAGAAGCCGGCCGCGGCGTAGAGGCGCCGCCGGTCGTCGAGGTGCTCGTCGACGTAGCTCGCGATCCGTCCCGGCAGCCGCGGGTCGAGCGTGGCAAGGATCTGCCGGGCCCGGTCGTCCTGCCAGGTGAGCAGCGCCCGCCCGATACCGCGTCCGCGCCACGTCGGGTCGACCGAGGCTCCGATGAACACCCGCGCGTGGGTCTCGTCCCCGCTCGGTGCGTGGACGAACGCGGCCGCCCTGAGGGTGCCGGCACTGTCGAAGCCGCCGAGGCTGTCCGCCTTCATCCCGGTGGCCGGCCGCGCGAGCATCTCCTCCAGCCGCGCCCGGCTCATCCGCGTCAGCGGCCGGTCCACCTCCTCGCAGCGCTCGCTGAGCGCCTGGAGGTCGTCGAGGTCCGCGGGCGCCAGGGGGCGCCAGGTGAGCCCGAGGTGGCGTCCGGGAACGGTGGCCTCGGCGGGCGGCGCGGCGCGCTGCGGCAGCTGGTCGGACATGTCGAGATCCTAGGATGCCGAGCCGCGAACCGGCTCAGGCGTCGATCCGCTCGCGGTCGATCTGCGCGGCGCCTGCCACGATGAAGTCCTTGCGCGGGGCGACCTCGTTGCCCATGAGGAGCTCGAAGACCCGCTCCGCCTCGGCGAGGGCCTCGGCGTCAGCCATGCTCACCCGCCGCAGGGT
The DNA here is from genome assembly GCA_027322565.1 of Georgenia sp. Classification (GTDB taxonomy): domain Bacteria; phylum Actinomycetota; class Actinomycetes; order Actinomycetales; family Actinomycetaceae; genus Oceanitalea. Next base: position 39 of record DAHVRG010000054.1, on the reverse strand, counting down.
GCGGTGCGCGGGGTCCATCGTGGTCTCGGCGAGCTGGTC
>DAHVRG010000043.1 GCA_027322565.1 Georgenia sp. | reverse complement strand
CAGTGGTCGATCTCGGCGGACAGGCCGTGGTGGTCGAGTGCGGGGTCGCGCGTCCGTTCGAGGGCGCCGCACGAGTCGAGCAGCGCGAGCAGCTCGCGTACCCGAGGCCGGCCGATGCCGAGCCCACGCCCACGGGCGAGTACCTCCTGCTCGCTCGCCTCCCGCTCGAGCCCGTCGAGCAGGCGCTGCTCCTCGAGCGTCAGCCCCTCGAGCACGACCGCGAGCCGCGGGTCGGCGTAGACCTGGCTGGTGCCCTCGCGGCGCCACAGCACGTGCGTCCCCGGTCGTAGTCGCATCTGCCCTGACCTCCCGCGCCCGAGGATGGCAGCCCGGTGTCGTCCGCGACAGTGTTGCGCGCCCGGCTGTGGACAACCGGGCGAGCGTCCCCACGAGCTCGCCCACGTCCCGGCGCCGTCCCGGCGCGCCGTAGATTGGCTCCCATGTCGGAGATCGAGGTGAGGTGCAGCCGCCGGCGCAGGAAGACCGTGCAGGCGTTCCAGGAGAACGGGCGTACCGTCGTCGCCATCCCCGACCGGTTCACCGCCGCCGAGGAGGCGGAGTGGGTGGCGCGGATGGTCGAGCGGCTCGAACGCAGGCATCGGCGTCACCGCCCCTCGGACACCGAGCTCGCCGCCCGCGCCCAGCGGCTCTCGGAGCGGTACCTCGAGGGCCGGGCCCGCCCGACCTCGGTGGCCTGGGTCGGCAACCAGACGACGCGGTGGGGCTCCTGCACACCCGCCACCGGGACGATCCGGATCTCGGACCAGGCCAAGGGCATGCCGGGCTGGGTGCTCGACTACGTACTCGTGCACGAGCTGGCCCACCTGCTCGTCGCCGGGCATGGTCCGGCCTTCTGGGCCTGGGTCGAGCGCTACCCGCACACCGCGCGGGCGCGCGGGTTCCTCCAGGGGGTCTCCTTCGCCCGGCAGGCGACGGGGCTTCCGGCACCGTCCGCCGAGTCGCCCAGCTCGGAGGAGTGAGGCACCCGGGCGGCTAGCGCGCGTCTGCCTCGCCCTCGCGGGGCTCCCCGCCGTCGTCACCCTCGACCGGCTCCTCGCCCTCGACGTCCGAGCGTGCGTCCCCGCGGCCGTCGTCGTCCCGGTCGATGCTCTGCGCCTCGGCGAGGATGTTCGCCAGGGCCGCGTCGACGTCCTCCTCCGCCGACGCCGCGGCGTCCCGTGCCGCGACGAAGCCGCGCGGGTCGTCGAGCTCCTCGGCGGTGGGCATGAGGTCGGGGTGGGACCACAGCGCGTCCCGGGCGCTGTCGCCGCGCTCCTGGGCGAGGTGGGTCCACAGCGCTGCCGCCTCCCGCAGCCGTCGGGGGCGCAGCTCCAGGCCGACGAGCGAGGCGAACGTCTGCTCCGCCGGGCCGCCCGCGGCACGCCGGCGGCGGATCATCTCGCGCAGCGGCACCGCGTGCGGGAGGTGGGGTGCGACCGCCTGGCCGGCGACGACCTCCACCCAGCCCTCGACGAGCGCGAGCGCCGTCTCCAGGCGCACGAGTGCGGCCCGTTGCGCAGGGCTCTGCTCGAGGACGAACATGCCGCCGGAGAACGCCTCCCGCAGCGCCTCGGGGTCGCTGGGATCGAGCGAGCGCACGGCCTCCTCGATGGCACCGGTGTCGATGGAGATCTCCCGGGCGTAGGCCTCGACCGCCCCCAGGAGGTGGGAGCGGAGCCACGGCACGTGCGCGAAGAGGCGCGCGTGGGCCACCTCGCGCACCGCGAGGAAGAGGCGCACCTCCTCCTCGGGGGCGTCCAGCCCCTCCGCGAACGCGGTGACGTTCGCCGGGACGAGGGCAGTCTCGGGCCCTTCGACGAGCGGCAGACCGGTGTCGGAGGTGCCGAACACCTCGCCGGCGAGCGTGCCCACGGCCTGGCCCACCTGCATCCCGAAGACCGCGCCGCCGAGCTGGCGGATGAGCCCGCCCCCGGCCCCGATCCCGAGGCCGGCCGCAAAGGGGTGCTCACCGAGCTCGCGCGTCTGCTCCTCGAGGACCCGCTCCAGTGCCCGCGACACCGAGGTGGCGATCGGCTCTGCGAGGCGCTTCCACGTCGGCAGTGTGTGCTGCGCCCAGTCCGCGCGGGACCACGCATGCTGCCCGCCACCGCTGGGGCCGAGCTCGGTCGCCGCGTCCAGCCACAGGTCGGCGACCTGGAGCGCCTGGGTGACCTGCGCTGCCTGCGCCGCGGTCACCGTCTGGTCGCCGCCCTGTCGGACGACCTGCGAGGCCAGGTCACCGGCGAGCGCCCAGTTCACCGGGTCGCTCCCACCGGCGGCCAGGACCTGCTGCATCTGCTGGAGCATCATCGCCAGCTGGTTGCTGTCCTGGGGGAGCCCGGCAGCGTTCGCCATCGCGGTCGGGTCGAGGCCTGCCGCACGCATGGCCGACATGGCCTCCTCGGCGGCCTGCGGCCCGAGCATGGAGCGCAGCAGCGCCTCCCAGCTCTCGTCACCGGGCCGACTCGGGTCCTCGCTCATCTCGGCAGCTCCAGATCCTCGGGGGTCACCACGGTAACCCCGCCCACAGCCGCGGTCAGCACCCGACCCGGCCGGTTTCGCCGAGGGCGTGAACCGTCCGGTTCGGCATCCCGGCCCCGCAGGGTGATGATGTGGCCGTGCTCCTTCGACGCGACCGGACCCCGCCCTGGCAGGCGTCCGACGACGACCGACCGCTCCTCAGCCCCCGGACGGTGACCGCCGCGATCGCCGGCGCGGTCACCTTCGTCCTCGCCCTCGTCATGCTCTTCGTCAGCCCGCCGTACGCGGTGCAGAGCCCGGGCCCCACCGTCGACACCATCGGCGAGCTCGAGGAGGGCAGCCCGCTCATCACGGTCGAGGGCGCCGAGACCTACCCGACGGAGGGCGAGCTCCTCCTCACCACGGTCTCCACCCGCGGCGGCCCGGGATTCCCGGTCACTGCGGCGCAGGTCATCGGCGGCTGGCTCTCCGGGACGACGACGGTGGTCCCGCGCGAGGTGGCGTTCGACCCCGAGCAGACCCGCGAGGAGGTCCAGGAGGAGTCGACCCTGCAGATGAGCTCCTCCCAGACCAACGCCACCGTCGCGGCGCTCACCGAGCTCGGTGAGGACGTCCCGACCGAGCTGCGGGTCGCGGGCACTGCACCGCACGGGGCGAGCCACGGGCTCCTCGAGACCGGTGACCTCCTCGTGTCGATCTCCACCGCGGAGACCACCCGGACGGAGCTCACGTCCTTCGCCGTGCTGAGCGAGGTGCTCGCCGCCACCCCGCCCGGGTCCGCGGTGACGCTCGGCGTCGACCGGGCGGGGGAGGGGACCGAGGTCGAGGTCGTCACCGACGACGACGGCGACGGCGGGAGCCTGCTCGGCGTCATGATCGCCCCGGAGGTGGACCTGCCGTTCGACGTCGAGTTCGCCATCGAGAACATCGGCGGCCCCAGCGCCGGCCTCATGCTCGCGCTGGGCATCGTCGACCTGCTCACACCCGGTCCGCTCACCGGTGGCGAAGTTGTCGCCGGCACCGGCACCGTCGACCTCGCCGGGGACGTCGGTCCGATCGGCGGCATCCAACAGAAGATGGCAGGCGCCGTGCGGGACGGTGCGGACTGGTTCCTCGCCCCCGTCGAGAACTGTGACGAGGTCGTCGGGTCGATCCCGGACGGGCTCGAGGTCATTGCCGTCGACACCGTGGGAGAGGCCGTCACGGCACTCGAGGGCGTCGCCCAGGGGAGCACCGAGGGCCTGCCGCGCTGCCCCGCGCCCTGACCTGCCGGCGGGCGTCCTACGTCAGGAAGTGGGCTCTCGGCGGGAAGTTGGCTCTCGGTGCCCAGGTGGGGCGGGGCCCAGGTGGGGCGGGGTGCTCAGCCGAAGGTCGCGCGGAGGGCCTCGACCAGGCCGGGGACGGCGTCCGGGGCGCCCGCGACGGCGTCGTCGGAGTCGTGGTTGCGTGACCGCAGGGCGCACCAGGACTCCCCGGTGCGCAGCACGCCCACGGCGATCCGGACGTCCTGCCGGTCGGGGTGCGCCTCGAGGTAGGCGACGGCCGCGTCGGGGTCGCGCGGCATGTCGGTCTCGGCCTCCGGCGGGACGACGATGCGCTCGACGACGATCGCCGCACCGTCGACCTCCGCCGGCCAGGCCAGCTGGGCGAGCAGCTCCTCGAGCGTGTCCGCCTGCGGCAGCCCCTCCTGCTCGACGGAAAGCAGGTGCTCGGGGTCCTGGGCAGCGGACGCGGCCGCACCGTCCGGCAGCTCGGCGGCGATCGCCGGGTTGGCCGCCAGGGCCGCCGCGGTCCGCACGAGGGAGAAGACGAGGACGGGGGAGTCCCACCCCAGCGAGCTCACGTGGCGTTCGATGTCGACGACCGCTCCCCGGAGGGCGGCGAGGCGTGGGCTGGAGGTGGTGTCGGTCATGGCCCCATGATCCACCACCGCCAGGTGGGGTGACGCCCAGCGTGGTGCAGGTGTGGGAACCTATGGGCAGCGCCGCGCGTTCCCTAGAGCAGGGGGCGACCGTCGGCCGCCCACCGAAGTGACACGACCGAAGGTGCCATCCACGTGACGACTGCTTCCGTCCCACGACCAACGCGACCTGCCGGAGGCCGACGTCGGGGCGCACTCGTGCCCACGCTCGTCGTCCTCGCCGTGCTCGCCGTGCTGCTCATGATCACCGCACAGTTGTGGACGGAGGTGCTGTGGTTCTCGCACCTGGAGTTCGAGGCGGTGCTCTGGCGTGAGTGGACCACGCGCGCGGTCCTCTTCGTCCTCGGCTTCGTGCTCATGGGAGTGCCGGTGTGGCTCGGGCTGCGGCTCGCCTACCGGTCCCGTCCGATCTACGCCCCCGTCACACCGGAGCAGCAGAACCTCGACCGCTACCGCGAGAGCGTGGAGCCGCTGCGCCGCCTCGTGATGATCGGCGCCCCGATCGTCCTCGGCTTCTTCGCCGGCATCTCGGCGAGCGGGAACTGGCGCGCGGTGCTCATGTGGCTCAACCGGGAGCCCTTCGGCGTCGAGGACCCCGAGTTCGGCATGGACGTCGGGTTCTTCGTCTTCACCCTGCCGGTCGTGCGGACGCTGGTGTCCTTCCTCATGACCGTCCTCCTCATCACAGCGGTCGCCTCGCTGGTCACGCATTACCTCTACGGCGGGATCCAGCTCGGTGGGCGCCCGCAGCGGGTGACGAACGCCGCCCGGATCCAGCTGTCGATCATGGCCGGCCTGTTCGTCCTGCTCATCGGCGCCAACTACTGGCTGGACCGCTACTCCCTCCTCGTCGAGGAGAACGAGCGCTTCGCCGGGGCGTCCTTCGCGGACATCAACGCCAACCTGCCCGCCCGGACGATCCTCGCGGTCATCGCGGTGCTCATCGCGATCCTCTTCTTCGTCTCCGCCTTCCGCGGCTCGTGGCTGCTGCCGGCCGCCGGCGTCGGCGTCATGATCGTCTCCGGCGTCGTCATCGGCGGGATCTACCCGGCCGTGGTCCAGCGCTTCCAGGTGACGCCGAACGCCGTCGAGGCCGAGTCGCCGTACATCCAACGCAACATCGACGCGACCCTCGCGGCCTACGGGCTGGAGGACATCGAGGTCCAGACCTACGACGCCGTCACCGAGACCGAGCCGGGCCAGCTGCGCGACGACTCCGAGTCCACGGCGAGCATCCGGCTGCTCGACCCGAACATCGTGAGCCCGACCTTCCGCCAGCTCCAGCAGAACCGGCAGTACTACGACTTCGCGCCCACGCTGGCGGTGGACCGGTACGAGATCGACGGCCAGAAGCGGGACACCGTCATCGCGATCCGTGAGCTCAACCAGGGCGGCCTGGGCAGCGACCAGCGCACCTGGGTCAACGACCACACGGTCTACACCCACGGCTTCGGCGCCGTCGCCGCCTACGGCAACACGGTCTCCACCGACGGCCAGCCGGCGTTCTTCGAGTACGGCATCCCCTCCATCGGGGAGATCGGTGAGTACGAGGAGCGGGTCTACTTCGGGCAGAACACCCCGAGCTACTCCATCGTCGGCGCCCCCGAGGGGACGACACCGTGGGAGCTGGACTACCCGAACGACGACGCCGACCAGGGGCAGGTCAACACCACCTACACCGGTGACGGCGGCCCCAGCGTCGGGAACTTCTGGAACAAGCTGCTCTTCGCCATCCGGATGGGCTCGGAGCAGATCCTCTTCTCCGACCGGGTGACCTCGGAGTCGCAGATCCTCTACGACCGCGACCCGCACACCCGGGTGCAGAAGGTCGCCCCCTACCTCACCCTCGACGCGCGGGCCTACCCGGCGATCGTCGACATGGACGGCGACGACTCCACCCCGAAGGACCTCGTGTGGATCGTCGACGGCTACACGACGACCAACGAGTACCCCTACTCCGCCCGGGAGTCGCTGGAGGACGCGACGACCGACGCCCTCACCGACGAGCTCGGTGGCGTCGTCGTCGGCCCCGCGCCGGAGGAGGTCAACTACATCCGCAACTCGGTCAAGGCGGTCGTCAACGCCTACGACGGCGAGGTCACCCTCTACGAGTGGGACGCGGAGGACCCGATCCTCCAGACGTGGAAGAACATCTTCCCCGACCACCTCACCCCGATGAGCGAGATCAGCGGCGACCTCATGAGCCACCTGCGCTACCCGGAGGACCTGTTCAAGGTCCAGCGCGAGCTGCTCAGCCGGTACCACGTGACCGACGCCGCCTCGTTCTACTCCGGCGGGAACTTCTGGAACATCCCGAACGACCCGACCGCGGCCGAGGGCGTCTCCCAGCCGCCGTACTACCTCACCCTGCAGATGCCGGGGCAGGACAGCGCGCAGTTCTCCCTCACCTCGAGCTACATCCCCGGTGGTCAGACCGACCGGAACATCCTCACCGGGTTCCTCGCGGTGGACTCGGAGACCGGTGACACCCCGGGCGAGGTGAGAGAGGGCTACGGGCAGCTGCGGCTGCTCGAGTTGCCCTCCGACGTCACCGTGCCCGGACCCGGGCAGGTGCAGAACACCTTCAACTCCGACCCGACCATCTCGCGCGAGCTCAACCTGCTCCAGCAGGGTGGGTCGCAGGTGCTCCACGGCAACCTGCTCACCGTGCCGGTCGGTGGCGGCTTGCTCTACGTGCAGCCGTTCTACGTCCAGGCCTCCGCGGGAACCCAGTACCCGCTCCTGCGGTTCGTCCTCACGGCCTTCGGCGAGGAGATCGGCTTCGCGCCCACGCTCACCGAGTCGCTCGACCAGGTCTTCGGCGGTGACGCCGGCGCCGAGGGCGGTGACGCCGACGTCGTGGACGAGGTCCCCGACGGCGAGGAGCCGACCGAGCCAGAGGGCACGACCGAGGTCGACGCCGCCGCCCAGCAGCGCCTCACCGCGGCGCTCGGCGACGCGAACCAGGCGCTGCAGGACGGTCAGGCCGCCCTCGCCGAGGGCGACTGGACCGCCTACGGGGAGGCCCAGTCCCGCCTCCAGGCGGCGCTCGAGGAGGCGGCGCAGGCGCAGACCGAGCTGGACGCGGCCGCGGAAGACGTCCCGCCCGTCGACGACGGGGAGACCGCACCCGCTGACGACGGCGCCGGCTCCGACGGTTCACCGCCCGACGACGGCGGCGGCACCGACGGAGGCTAGGCAGCCCCGGGGGGCGGTGAGAGGTGTCACAGCCCCCCGGATTGCCTCGCGGGGTCACCGCCGCGTAAGGTGGTGATCACCGACGCGGGGTGGAGCAGTTCGGTAGCTCGCCGGGCTCATAACCCGGAGGTCGCAGGTTCAAATCCTGCCCCCGCTACCAGTTGCAGAAGGCCCGGACCCACAGGTCCGGGCCTTCTGTCATGTCCGGGGCCGCGCGCTCGTGCCGTGTCCGGTAGGTCGCCCTTCTCGATCATCTTTCGCCCTGTTGAACGCTCGGTTTTGAGCCGAAGGGGCGACTCACGCGCCCGGGGCAGGTCCAGTCGCGACTCACGCGGCCGGGGGAGATCGCAGTCGCGCCGTTGACCGCGTCCGCGCCCCGGGCGTATCTTGCGGGGCACCCGCAGGCCGCGATGACACGAGGCCCCTACCCCTGACCCGACCCTGCCCCGCCAGCCCGGGTCGACCGGCGGTAGGAGGTGCGTTGTGCGCAGATCTCGGCTCCTGGTCACCGGCGTCACGGCGACGTTGTTCGTCGTCCCACTTCTGGGTGTCACCGCCGCCGCGGCGGGCTCCGACCGCCACGGCGGCGGTCACGGCTACGGTCACCGTCACGAGTACCGGATCGACGACCTCGCGACGGTCGCGTCCGGCCTCGACAACCCGCGCGGCCTGGTCGCGGACCGCCGGGGCGACGTCTACGTCGCGCTGTCCGGGCGCGGGAACGACGCGGCGACCGCGGGCATGACGGCCGAGGAGGCTGCCGCCCTCGACCTGCCGTGCTTCACCGGTCCCGAGGGCCTGACCTGCCTCGGTGACACTGGCGCGGTCGGCCTGCTCGACGTACACCGTCGGCACC
>DAHVRG010000040.1 GCA_027322565.1 Georgenia sp. | reverse complement strand
ATGTGGTGGAGCTCGCCGGTGCGGTATCCGGCAGGGAGGGGGAGCTCGAGCGGGTGCGTCACGGTCAGTGTCACCGGCAGATCATCCCAGCGCGGCCCGGGGGCGGCGAGCGGACTCTTGCGACAATGCCCAGCGTGACCGACTGGAGCGAGCTCGTCCTCGACATCGCCGACGACGTGCCTCCCGGGCGCGCGACCACCTATGGCCTCATCGCCGAGGCGGCCCGGATCCGCACGGGGCGCGGCTCCGCCCGGCAGGTGGGCTCCGTCATGGCCCGCGAGGGCGGCGCCGTGCCATGGTGGCGCGTGGTGCGGGCGGACGGCACGCTGCCCGAGCACCTCACCCGCCGTGCCGTGTCCCACTACCGCAGCGAGGGCACCCCGCTGCGGCCGGGCGGCGCGGTCGACCTCACCCGTGCCCTGTGGGACCCCCTGGAGGACACCGATGCCTGAAGGCCACTCGATCCACCGCCTCGCGCTGGCGTTCGACGAGCTGCTCCACGGTGAGCGGCTGGCCGTCTCCTCCCCACAGGGCCGGTTCGCCGACGGTGCCGCACTCCTCGACGGCCACCGGCTGGTCGCCACCGACGCCCACGGCAAGCACCTGTTCCTCGGCTTCTCCGCCGACGACGGGGAGCCCGACCCCGAGACGCTGCGGTGGCTGCGGGTGCACCTCGGCCTGTACGGCTCATGGACCTTCGCCGGCGACCCCTCCTTCCAGGCACCGCACGCGATCGGGGCCCCGCGCCGCCGGGTCGCCGAGGAGGAGGTCGCCCTGCCCGCCCTCGACGCCGAGGAGGACGACGCCGCCCGGCTCGCGCCGTCGTCGGGGAACGGGCAGTGGTACCCGCCCGAGCCGCGCGGGGCGGTGCGGGTGCGGCTGCTCGGGGAGCACGGCGTCGCCGACCTCACCGGCCCGACGGCGTGCGAGGTGATCAGCCCGGAGGAGAAGGCCGCGGTGCACGCCCGGCTCGGTCCGGACCCCCTGCGCACGGACGGGGACGTCGAGCGGTTCGTCGCCGACGTCCGTCGCCGCGCGCGTCCGGTCGGCGAGCTGCTCATGGACCAGTCGGTCATCGCCGGCGTGGGCAACATCTACCGCGCCGAGGCGCTCTACCGGGCCCGGCTGCACCCTCGCCGGCACGGTCGGACCGTCTCGGCGGCCAAGCTACGCGCGATGTGGGCCGACCTCGCCAGGCTCATGGCCGACGGCGTGGCCACCGGGCGGATCGTCACGACCGAGCCCGAGGACCGGCAGGACGAGGACGACCGCTGGTACGTCTACCACCGCTCCGGGCGGCCCTGCCTGCGCTGCGGCAGCAAGGTCGCCGAGGACGTCATGTCGACCCGCCGGGTGTTCTGGTGCCCGCGGGAGCAGCGGCGGCCCTCCTAGTCAGCCGGCAGCGGCAGCGGCGAGGCACACCAGGGCCCCGGTGCTCGTTCCCGTCCGCACCGCGTTCCACCCGTTCCAGCGGCCCTCGAACGCCCGGCGGGCCTCGGCCCACTGCGCGGCGGTGCCGGTCGTTGCACGAGCGAGGCGCTGGTTGAGCGGGACGTTCCGCGCCACGGTGACGAGGAACGTGCCGGCGGTACCGACGAGGGCGGCGACGAGCCACGCACGCCCGTCCGGCCGGAGCGCCGCGGCGGCGAGCGTGAGGAGCGGCGCGCCGAGGAAGACCGGGAGGAACCAACCGTTGAGGATCGCCGTGTTCGTCGCGCGGAAGACGGTGACGTAGGCGCGGTCCTCGACCCGGTGCAGCCCGGCCGTGACGGCACACGAGAATGCGAAGAACAGGCCGGCGAGCAGCCCGTTGGCCACGGTTGCGCCCACGAGCACGACGGTGCTCACCGCGGCACCACCGCGGCTGCCACGAGCCCGGCGACGGTGTGCTCGACCGGCGTGGTCAACCGGACGCTGCGGTCCCCTCGCGGGGCGAGCAGCCCCCGCTCGTCCGCACGGTAGAGCTCGGCCAGGGCGGCAGCGGCGGGTGACGGGAGGCCGGTGTCGCGCAGCGTGGACTCCCAGGCGTCCTCCGGGAGCGGGACGACCTCGAGCCGGCGCCCGAGCGCCGTGCCGAGGACCCCGGCAACCTCTCGCTCGGTGTGGTCCGGGCCGAGGACGTCGACCACCTCGTTCGACGAGGGAGGGGACAGCAGCGCGCGGGCCGCCACCGCCCCGATGTCACGCGTGGCACCCATCGCCCGGGGAACGTCCGCCGACGCGGCGAACACGGGGTAGACGCCGTGGCGACGGGCCACGTCGAGGACGTCGACCACCTTCTCCTGGAAGTGGCCGGAGCGCAGTGCCGTGACGGTGGTCCCGGTCTTCCGCAGCGACTCCTCGAGGTGGTGCAGCCCGACGACGGGGCCGGTGCCCGTGCTCAGGTCGGCACCTCCGGAGGAGAGGACGACGACGCGCGGCACCCCGGCGTCGGCCACGGCACCCGCGGCCGCTGCGACGAGCACGCGGGAATGGGCCTCCGGGCCGGGGACCGTGAGGTTGAACGGGAGGAGCAGGAAGACCCCGTTCGCCCCGGTCAGCGCCGAGGTGAGGGCCGCCCTGTCGGACAGGTCCAGGACGCGGGCGTCGGCGCCGCGGTCGGCCCACTGCCGGACTGCTGCAGGGCGTCGGACGAGCACGCGGACGGCCGCGCCGGCGGCGAGCAGACCGTGCGCGGTGGCGGACCCGACCCGCCCGGTGGCTCCGGCGACGACGAACATGGGGACTCCTTCGGTCGAGGTGGCTGAAGGTCCGACGGTAGGGTCCCGGTTCCGGTGGATCCATGCCCTTCCGACCGCAGTTCCTGCTCGTTCGTCCAGGGCTGCCGGACGAACGCACTCGGTGAGACACTCGACGGGTGGACCACCCAGCGCGCCCGTGGCGCCCGACGGACCGCCTCGCCCAGGCACTGCACACCGTGCGCATGCGGGGCACCTTCTACTGCCGTGCCGAGCTCTCCGCGCCGTGGGCGCTGGAGATGCCGGCGATCCCGGAGGCCGTGAGCTTCCACGTCCTCGTCAGCGGGGCGTGCCGGGTCCAGGTCGAGGGGGAGCACCACGAGCTGCGCACGGGAGAGCTCGCCCTCGTGCCGCACGGGCGCGGGCACGACCTGCTCAGCGGGCCCGACGCACCGCCGTCCCGACGGGTCGACCGGCTCCCCCAGGACTATCTCACCGAGCACTACTCGGTGCTGCACCACGGCGGCGGCGGGCAGCGGACTCAGCTGGTGTGCGGCGTCGTCGGCTTCGACGAGCCGGCGGCCCGCGAGCTCCTCCGCGCCCTCCCGCCGGTGCTGCGCATCGGTGTCGGTGACGGTACGTCACGCGTGGACGACACGCTGCGGATCATGGCCGAGGAGCTCTCCCGCCCCCGGCCGGGAGGTGAGGCCGTCGCGACGCGGCTGGCCGACATCCTCGTCGTCCAGGCGATCCGCGGCTGGCTGGAGCACGATCCCGGCGCGCGCGGGGGCTGGCTGCGTGCCCTCGACGACGAGCGGATCGGACGGGCGCTGGAGGCCGTCCACGCCGATCCGGGTCGTCCGTGGACCCTCGAGCGGCTCGCGCGCATCGCCGCCATGTCGCGCTCGTCGTTCGCGGACCGGTTCACCGGCCTCGTCGGGGAGACCCCGATGGGCTACGTCACCCGCTGGCGGATGCAGCTCGCCGCGACCCGGCTCGCCGAGGACCGGACGACGGTGGCGGCACTCGCGGAGGAGCTCGGCTACCGGTCCGAGGCCGCCTTCAGCCGCGCGTTCACGCGCACGGTCGGGCGCACTCCCGGCGCGGTGCGTCGGGAGGCGGCCGGTCAGATGAACAGCGCGGGATCCTCGTAGGGGTCGATCTGCTCGGGGCGCTCCCGGATCTTGCCGGGCACGCCGACCGAGACGGCCCCGGCGGGCACGTCCTTGACGACGACGGCGTTCGCGCCGACCTGGGCGTCGTCACCGATGGAGATGGGCCCGAGGACCTTGGCGCCGGCGCCGATGACCACCCGGTCTCCGACGGTCGGGTGCCGCTTCCCCTTGCTCATCGTGCGGCCCCCGAGCGTCGTGCCGTGGAACATGACGACGTCGTCCCCGACGCGGGCGGTCTCGCCGATGACCACGCCCATCCCGTGGTCGATGAACAGCCGTCGGCCGAGCACGGCCGCCGGGTGGATCTCGATGCCGGTGAGCGCCCGCACGAGCTGGGACAGCAGCCGGGCAGGGAGCTTGAGGAGCGGGCTTGCGTGCCACATCCGGTGGCACAGCCGATGCGCCCACAGGGCGTGGACGCCGGGGTAACCCAGCGCCACCTCGATGAGGCTGCGCGCCGCGGGGTCACCGCGACGCGCAGCCTCGAGATCCTCCCGCAGGAGGACCCAGAAGCGGACCCGGGAGTCGTGCACGTCAGTCCGTGAGGTGGGCGTACAGCGGGGTGGAGAGGTAGCGCTCGCCGAAGTCCGGGACGATGACGACGATCGTCTTGCCCTCGGCCTCCGGACGTGCGGCGATCTGGAGCGCCGCGGTGACGGCCGCACCGGAGGAGATGCCCGCAAAGATGCCCTCCTCGGTGGCGAGCCGGCGCGCCGTCTCGATGGACTGGTCGAAGTTGATGTCGATGACCTCGTCGTAGACCTCGGTGTCGAGGATCTCCGGGACGAAGTTCGCGCCGATGCCCTGGATCTTGTGCGGTCCGGGCTGGCCGCCGTTGAGGATCGGCGACTCCTCCGGCTCGACGGCGACGACCTTGACGTCGGGCTTGCGCTCCTTGAGCACCTGGCCGACACCGGTGATGGTGCCGCCGGTGCCGATGCCCGCGACGAAGTAGTCGACCTCGCCGTCGGTGTCGCTCCAGACCTCCTCGGCGGTGGTCCGGCGGTGGATCGCCGGGTTCGCCTCGTTGGCGAACTGCCGGGCGAGCACCGCACCCTTGCGCTCGGCCGCGATCTCCTCGGCCTTGGCGACCGCGCCCTTCATCCCCTCGGAGCCGGGGGTGAGGACGAGCTCGGCGCCGAACGCGCGCAGCAGCGCGCGCCGCTCCTTGCTCATCGTCTCCGGCATCGTGAGGACGACGTTGTAGCCGCGGGCGGCGCCGACCATCGCCAGGGCGATGCCGGTGTTGCCCGACGTGCCCTCGACGATGGTGCCGCCCGGAGGCAGTGCGCCGGCCTTCTCGGCGGCGTCGACGATCGAGACGCCCATCCGGTCCTTGACGGAGTTGGCGGGGTTGTAGAACTCGAGCTTGGCCAGCACGGTGGCCTTGAGGCCCTCGGTGAGGCGGTTGAGGCGGACGAGCGGGGTGCGGCCGATGAGGGCGGTGACGTCATCGTAGATACGTGCCATGGGTGTTCCTTCGGAAGTGAGGGTCTGGGGGCAGGGGCCACCGACGTTGGTGGCGGAGGAGCGCCTGGCATACGGCGATGCCGCACGCTAGAGCCGGGCGCTCTACAGACAGGAGCAGCAGCAGGTGGAGGAGCCTGGGACGACGAGCACGGACACGGCTGCGGCATCTCCTCTCACGGCTGCTGCCGGGCGCGGTGGACCCGGTTAGTCCTTTGAACCCTAAACCAGCGGTCGTCGGCGATCAATCGAGGTGAGGCCCGGTTCCGGTGCTCCCGTCGAGGGCGGGGCGGGCGGGTCGTGCCCGCTGCGCATAGGTGTTGAGGAGTGCTGCACCGCCGGCGGCGTCGTCGACGGTGACGACGAGACGCCGTCCGCCGGTGCGCTCCACGGCGATCGCCTCCCCCCGGCGCAGCACGACGCCGACCGTCCCGTCGAGGGCGGCGGAGACGCGCAGCCCCCAACCGCCGAACTCCCCGAACGGGTCGACCGTGACGACGTCCGCGCGGACGACCTCCGCGGCCGGTATGTGTTGGCGGGGCCGTCCGATCCCGGCCCGGACGGTGAGCCCGGTGCGGTCCACCCGCACGTGCCAGGAGAGCAGGAGGAGCATGACGGGCACCGGGACGAGGATCACCGGCGTGAGCCACCAGCTTCCGGAGGCTGCCCCCATGACCACGGCGAGCGCGGCGAGCAGCCCGGCGCCGACCAGGCTGACGGTCCGGCCCACGGGGCCGACCGAGGCGCGCCTGACCCACGCCGCCCGCTGCCCCTCGCGCAGCTCGGTGGTGGTGGCGTCGGCGGGGACCGGGGACCTCGCCGGGGCGGCCCGGTCCGCCCCTGCCAGCGCCGCGGCGGCCGCCCCGAGGAGGACCGCCGTCGCCATGGCGGCGAGCGTCGCCGCGCCGGGGGAGCCCGCGTGTTCCGCGGAGGGCGCGTCGACCTGGGCGACGATGGGCGCGAGCACGAGGCCGGCGAACATCGTCGCCAGCCCGACGGCGAGCCCCAGGGCGAGGCGCCGCGTCATTGCCTGCCGACCGGTCCGCACGGCGATGACGGCCATGACGACGGGCGAGATGGAGCTGATGACCGCGATCGGTCCGAGCAGCTCGGCGACGGAGCCGCTGCGGTCGACGCCGGCCGGCCCCCAGTGGAGGGCTGCCGGGCGCGGGACGCGCGGCAGCAGCACCGCGACGGCGACCCATGCGGCCGCGGTGACGAGGACGGGGACGAGGACGCCGAGCGTCCAGGCGCGCCGGCGGTGGGGTAGGGGTGGGCGAGCGGTCATGACGGTTCCTCGGAGGTGAGCAGAGCGGCGACGGCGGACAGCGGCAGCCCGGTCCTGGCGGCCTCCGCGCGGACGGTGCGGAGGGCCGCGACGAGGGGGGCGTAGTGCTCGACGGCGCGTGAGGTGACGACCGCACCACGTCCGCGGCGCAGCTCGAGGAGGCCCTCGTCGCGCAGGAGCTGGAAGGCGTGCAGGACGGTGTGCTGGTTGACGTCGAGCGACGCCGCGAGGTCACGGGCGGCGGGCAGGCGCTCGCCGCTGACCAGCTCACCGCGCAGCACGGCCGCCCGCACCTGGTCGGCGAGCTGCGCGTACAGCGGCTGGGAGGAGGACGGGTCGACACGGATGAGCACACGTCAAGGGTATTGCTCTAGTGCAACTAGAACAAGCCCCTGGGGGCCGGTGACCTGCCCGGGCGCTCTTCGCCGAGCACGCCGAGCCGGTCCACCTCGCCGGGTCGGTGCACCGGCCGCGCACCTAGGTGTACTCGGCCATCAGGTTGGTGACACTCGGCTGAGGGGCGGGAGGCCGCCGAGTGCGCTGTGGCGGCGTTCAGTGTTGTAGGTGTGTAGCCAGGGTGCAA
>DAHVRG010000034.1 GCA_027322565.1 Georgenia sp. | reverse complement strand
TCCAGGGCGGAGGTGGGCTCGTCGAAGAGCATGACCTTCGGCTGCATCGCCAGCGCGCGGGCGATCGCCACGCGCTGCTGCTGCCCGCCCGAGAGCTGGGCGGGCAGCTTGCCGGCCTGGTTCGCCACCCCGACCCGCTCGAGCAGGTCCATCGCGAGGTCTCGGGCCTCCTTGGCCCGCATGCCCTTGACCTTGGTCGGCCCGAGGGTGACGTTGTCGAGCACCGTCTTGTGCGCGAAGAGGTTGAAGGACTGGAAGACCATCCCGACGTCGGCGCGCAGCCGCGCCAGCGCCTTGCCCTCCTCGGGCAGCGGTGTGCCGTCGACGCGGATCTCGCCGGAGTTGATCGTCTCCAGCCGGTTGATCGTGCGGCACAGCGTCGACTTGCCCGAGCCGGAGGGTCCGATGACGACGACGACCTCGCCGCGGTGCACCGTGAGGTTGATGTCCTTGAGGACGTGGAGCTCACCGAACCACTTGTTGACGTCGCGCAGCTCGACGAGGGGTTCGGTGGATGGAGGCGGCATGTCGTGGAGGCCCGGCTCGGTCATAGTGGTCAACCTAACTACACAATGTGAGGCCGGTCATGCAATTCAGGTCACAGTCCGGCTACGGCCCGGGCGAACCCCGAACCGCCGCGTTCGCGGCCTGTGTGCGGCAACTACACTGGCCCGACGATGACTGCCACCGCGAGCGCGCCCCGCACCTATGTCGTGCGCACGATGGGCTGCCAGATGAACGTCCACGACTCCGAGCGCCTCGCCGGCATGCTCGAGGACGCGGGCTACGTCCCGGCGGACGGGGACGCGCTGAGCGGCGCCGCGGACGTCGTGGTCATCAACACCTGCTCGGTGCGGGAGAACGCTGCCACGCGGCTGTTCGGCAACCTCGGCCAGCTCGCGGCCGTCAAGCGCACCCGGCCCGGGATGCAGATCGCCGTCGGCGGCTGCCTCGCCCAGCAGATGCGCGACGGGATCGTGGACAAGGCACCGTGGGTCGACGTCGTCTTCGGCACCCACAACCTCGACGTCCTGCCCACCCTCCTCGAGCGCGCCCGCCACAACGCCGAGGCGCAGGTGGAGATCGAGGAGTCGCTCAAGGTCTTCCCCTCGACGCTGCCGACGAAGCGTGAGTCCGCCTACGCCGCGTGGGTGTCGATCTCCGTGGGCTGCAACAACACGTGCACCTTCTGCATCGTCCCGCACCTGCGCGGCAAGGAGCGCGACCGCCGCCCGGGTGACGTGCTCGCCGAGGTCCAGGCCGTCGTCGCGCAGGGCGCCGTCGAGGTCACGCTGCTCGGCCAGAACGTCAACTCCTACGGCGTCGGCTTCGGGGACCGCGGCGCCTTCGCGGGGCTGCTGCGCGCCTGCGGCGACATCGAGGGCCTGGAGCGGGTGCGCTTCACCTCGCCCCACCCGGCCGCGTTCACCGACGACGTCATCGAGGCGATGGCGCAGACGCCCAACGTCATGCCCCAGCTCCACATGCCGCTCCAGTCCGGCTCGGACCGCATCCTGCGCGCCATGCGGCGCTCCTACCGCTCGGCGCGGTTCCTCGGCATCCTCGACCGGGTGCGCGCCGCCATCCCCGACGCCGCGATCAGCACCGACATCATCGTCGGCTTCCCGGGCGAGACCGAGGAGGACTTCCAGGCCACGCTCGACGTCGTCGAGGCGTCTCGGTTCGCCAGCGCCTTCACCTTCCAGTACTCGCCGCGCCCGGGCACCCCGGCTGCCGACCTGCCCGACCAGGTGCCGGCCGACGTCGTCGCCGACCGCTACCAGCGGCTCGTCGACCTCCAGGAGCGGATCAGCACCGAGGAGAACGAGAAGCAGGTCGGCCGCACCGTCGAGGTGCTCGTCGCCGACGGCGAGGGTCGCAAGGACGTCGCCACCTCCCGGATCAGCGGCCGCGCGGCGGACAACCGGCTGGTCCACGTCGCTCTGCCCGAAGGCCTTGCCGAGGCGGACCTGCCGCGGCCCGGGGACATGGTCACCGCGACCGTCACCCACGGCGCCCCGCACCACCTCGTCGCCGACTCGCCCGCGCTGGGCGGCACCTACCAGCTGCGCCGCACCCGCGCCGGCGACGCGTGGGAGCGCGCCCGCCGCGGCGACCACGACCACGGCGGCGGTGCGCCCGCGGCCGGCGGCGCGGTGAGCCTCGGCATGCCGAGCCTCCGCCGCCCCTGATCGCGGTCCGGCGGCTCCGCCCCCGCTCTCACCGCTGGGTCGCCCTGTTCGATCATGGGTCGCCCCTGCGCGCGTCCCGAACTGAGCGGAAGGTGCGACCCATGTGGGACACGGGAGGCGGACGACGTGGCGGGCCGCCGAACTAGGCTGGGCGCGTGCCCGCCCCTGTCATCGCCGTCGTCGGCCCGACCGCGACGGGCAAGTCCGACCTCGCCCTCGACGTCGCCGACCTCCTCGGCGGCCCGGACGCCGCGGAGGTCGTCAACGCCGACGCGATGCAGCTCTACCGCGGCATGGACGTCGGCACCGCCAAGCTGCCGCCCCACGAGCGCCGCGGCGTCGCCCACCACCAGCTCGACGTCCTCGACGTCACCGACGAGGCGAGCGTCGCCGCCTACCAGGGGCACGCCCGCGCCGACGTAGCCTCGGTCCACGGGCGCGGCCGCCGGGCCCTGCTCGTGGGCGGCTCCGGGCTGTACGTGCGGGCGGTGCTCGACGAGCTCGAATTCCCGGGCACCGACCCGGAGCTGCGCCGCCGCCTGGAGGCGCGCGCGGAGCAGGAGGGGACAGCCACCCTGCACGCCGAGCTCACCGCTCGTGACCCGGTCGCTGCCGCGCAGATCCTGCCGAGCAACACCCGCCGGGTGGTGCGCGCCCTGGAGGTCGTCGAGCTCACCGGCCGGCCCTTCTCCGCCACCCTGCCGAAGCACCGCTACCACCTGCCGGCCGTCCAGGTCGCCATCGACGTGCCCCGCGAGGATCTCGACCGGCGCATCGCCGCGCGTGCCCGCGCCATGCTCGACGGCGGCCTGCTCGACGAGACCCGCGACCTCCTCGCCGCCGGCCTGGCCGAGGGGCGCACCGCCTCCCGGGCGGTCGGCTACGCGCAGGCCATCGCGGTCCTCGAGGGCCGGATGGACGTCGACGACGCCCACGCGGCGATCACCACCGCGACCCGGCAGCTCGCCCGCCGGCAGGAGAAGTGGTTCCGCCGCGACCCGCGCGTGCACTGGCTGGCGCCGACCGGCGACCTGCCCGGCCGGGTGCTCGACCTCGTCCGTGCCTGAAGGACCGGGCCGTCCGCGCCTGAGGCACCGGGCCGGCACCCGGACCACGCCGGCCGCTGCGCACGCCGTACGCTTCCTCCATGGCCGATCTCACCGCGCTGCGCGGGGTGCCGCTGACCAAGGGGCACGCCACGGAGAACGACTTCGTCCTCCTCGCCGACCCGGACGGGACACTCGAGCTCGACGCCGCGACGATCGCGGCCGTCTGCGACCGCCGGGCCGGCATCGGTGCGGACGGACTCGT
The DNA here is from genome assembly GCA_027322565.1 of Georgenia sp. Lineage (GTDB taxonomy): Bacteria > Actinomycetota > Actinomycetes > Actinomycetales > Actinomycetaceae > Oceanitalea. The sequence goes on along the minus strand of DAHVRG010000034.1, from coordinate 5,047 downwards.
CCGGGCGGTGCGGACCGCCTCCCTCACCGACCCCACCGTCCCGGAGGCGCAGCAGGCCGAGTGGTTCATGGACTACCGCAACGCGGACGGCTCGCGCGCGGAGATGTGCGGCAACGCGATCCGGCTCCTCGTGGCCTACCTCGTCGACGAGGAGCTCCTCGACACGCCGGAGGGCGAGCCGGTCGCCATCGCCACCCGGGGCGGGGTCCGCACCGTCTGGCGCAGCGGCGGTGAGTACACCGTCGACATGGGCGCCTGGCACCTGCCCGGCGGCGACGCCGCAGCCCGGCGCGCCTTCGACGTCGCCGTCCAGGCGGTCGGGCTCGAGGGCACCCGGGCGGGGCTGCGCGTCGACCTGCCCAACCCGCACGTCGTCGTCGCCCTGCCGGACACCGACGAGCTCGACGGCGCCGACCTCGGTCCGCGCGTGGCGGTCGACCCGCCCCAGGAGACGAACGTCGAGCTCGTCGTGCCGCTCGGGGAGACGACGGTGGACGGCGAGCGTGCGGGGCGGGTCCGCATGCGCGTGCAGGAGCGTGGGGTGGGGGAGACCCGCTCGTGCGGTACCGGCGCGTGCGCTGCGGCCGTCGCGCTGCGCACCTGGGGCGGGGCCGAGGCGCCCAGGCTGTGGCGGGTGCACGTCCCCGGCGGGGAGCTCGGCGTGCGGCTCACCGACGACGGCCGGGCCCTCCTCACCGGCCCGGCCACGCTCGTCGCCCGGGTCGCCCTGCGCTGACCGGTCCCTCCGCGGCCTGCACCGGTCCGACCCCGACCGGTGGCACGGACCGTACACTCACCGACCATGAGCCACGCGCGGCGGATGCCGGGACGCCCCACCTTCCGTGCATCGGCGGGCCTCGCGCTCGCCGGGCTCCTCGCCGCCTGCGGCACCGTGTCGGCCCCGCCCGGGGAGTCGGGCGGGACACCGACCCCGGCGGAGCCCTTCGCGTGCCCCGAGCCCGTCGACGGCGACGTCCCGGCAGGCTGCGTTCCCTACGACCCCGAGTGGGCGATGGAGCAGAACGAGCGCTACCGCGACCGGATGCCGATGGACACGGAGACCCGCGCCGCGAACGCGCCCGTGCTGGAGGACGCCGTCGCCGCCCTGGAGCAGCCGGGCGGCCGCGTCACGCCGGAGGCAGTGGACCGTGCCCTCACGGAGGTCGGGCTGAGCGGCGTGCGGACCCGGGACACCGGCGGCGGTGTCGTCTTCGGCGGAGGGGCACCCGCAGGCGGCTGTGTCCACGGGGCGGTCGACGCGGCCGGCACGGTGACCGCCGACCTGGGCGGGTACATCCTCGACGGCGGGTGCCTCCCGGCCCACTGACGCCCGGCGGCCGGGTTAGTCCTGACGCACCTCGAGCACCCGGAAGCCCTTCGAGGAGGTGATGCGCTCGGTGGCCATCCCGAGCTCGCCCTCGATCCACCGGTGCAGCGAGTCCGCCCCGAGGTTCTTCCCGACGACGAGCAGCGCGCGCCCTCCCGGCACGAGGCGCCCGAGCCACGTCCCCAGCAGGTCGTGGAGCACCTGCTTGCCGACCCGGATCGGCGGGTTGGACCACAGCTCGCTGATCCCGCCCTCGACGAGCCCGGCGGCGTCCTCGGGCGCCGCGACGACGACGTTGCCCAGCCCCAGCGCGGCCGCGTTGCGGGCGGTGAGCTCCCGGGCGCGCTCGTTGACGTCGACGGCGACCACCCGGGCGGCCGGGGACTCGGCGGCCAGGGCCAGGGCGATCGGGCCCCAGCCGCACCCGAGGTCGACGAGCGTGCCCTCCGCGGGCGGGGTCGGCGCGGCGTCGAGCAGCACCCGGGTGCCCGGGTCGAGCCGGTCGCCGGAGAACACCCCGGGCGCGGTGTGCACGCGCACCCGGCGCCCCCGCAGGTCGACGTCGATGGTGCGGGTCTCGCCGGGGGAGGCCGGCCGGGCGGAGAAGTAGTGCTCGCTCACCCTGCGCAACCTACTCCGCTCTGGGGATAACTGGTCGCCCGGGTGCCTGTGACGTGGGACCCTGGAGACAGTGAACGACGACTGGGAGACCATGGCAGGACACGACGACGACGCACCGTCGGCGGAGCACGAGCAGGACCCCGCGCGGGATGTGGTGGCACGGGTACTGGCCCGCGCCGGGACGGCGCTGCAGCCGGAGGCCGAGGAGGACCACGAGCTCGACGGCGAGCAGCTCGACCGGGAGGAACGCTCGGCACTGCGCCGGGTCGTCGGGCTGTCCACCGAGCTCGAGGACGTCAGCGAGGTCGAGTACCGGCAGCTGCGCCTCGAGCGGGTCGTGCTCATCGGTGTGTGGTCCGGGCCCGACCCGGAGCTCGCGGAGATCTCCCTGCGGGAACTCGCCGCGCTCGCCGAGACCGCCGGGTCGGTGGTCCTCGACGCCGTCCTGCAGCGTCGCCCCACCCCGGACCCGGCCACGTACTTCGGCTCGGGCAAGGCGGCCGAGCTGGCCGAGCTCGTCGCCGAGCTGGGCGCGGACACGGTCATCGCCGACTCCGAGCTCAGCCCCTCCCAGCGCCGGGCGCTGGAGGACGTCGTCCAGGTCAAGGTCATCGACCGCACCGCCCTGATCCTCGACATCTTCGCCCAGCACGCGAAGTCGCGGGAGGGCAAGGCGCAGGTCGAGCTCGCCCAGCTGGAGTACCTGCTCCCGCGCCTGCGCGGCTGGGGTGAGTCGATGTCCCGCCAGGCCGGTGGGCGCGTCGCCGGTGGCGCCGGGATCGGCTCCCGCGGACCGGGTGAGACGAAGATCGAGCTCGACCGGCGCCGCATCCGCACCCGGATGGCCCGGCTGCGCCGGCAGATCGCCGCCATGGCGCCGGCCCGCGAGACGAAGCGTGCCTCCCGGCAGCGCAACCACGTCCCCGCCGTGGCGATCGCCGGCTACACCAACGCCGGGAAGTCCTCCCTGCTCAACCGGCTCACCGGCGCCGGAGTGCTGGTGGAGAACGCCCTCTTCGCCACCCTCGACCCGACGGTTCGCCGGGCCGAGACACCCGACGGGCGTGTCTACACCCTCGCCGACACCGTGGGCTTCGTCCGCTCCCTGCCGCACGAGCTCGTCGAGGCGTTCCGCTCGACCCTCGAGGAGGTCGCCGAGGCGGACGTCATCCTCCATGTCGTGGAGGCCTCGCACCCCGACCCCGAGGGGCAGGTGCGCGCGGTCCGGGAGGTGCTCTCCGGCATCCCCGGGACGGAGGAGATCCCCGAGCTCGTCGTCCTCAACAAGGCGGACATCGCCGAGCCCGGGACCGTGGCGGCGCTGCGCACCCGGTACCCCGGGGCGGTCGCCGTCTCCGCCCGCACCGGCGAGGGCATCGACCAGCTCCAGGAGCGCATCGCCGAGCTGCTGCCGCGGCCCTCGGTCCGGGTCGACGTCCTCGTCCCCTACTCCCGCGGCGACCTCGTCTCCCGCGCGCACGAGACCGGCGAGGTGCTGGCCGAGGAGCACACTGCCACCGGAACCCAGCTGACGGCGCTGGTCGACGAGACGCTCGCCGCCGAGCTCGGCGCCGCCGCACAGCCGGCGTGAGCGCCCCGAGCACGGCCGGCGTGACCGGGACGGCGGAGCTTCTCCGGGACGCAGTCCGGCGCCTGGGCGGCAGCGAACGCACCGGACAGCTGCAGATGGCCGAGGAGGTCGCCCGCACGCTGCGCGAGCCGGGGGCGCTGCTCGTCCAGGCGGGGACCGGGACCGGGAAGTCGCTCGGCTACCTCGTCCCGGTGCTCGACCACGCCGTGCGCCACCACGAGCGGGCGGTCGTCTCCACGGCCACGCTGGCGCTGCAGCGCCAGGTGCTCACCCACGACGTCCCGCTCGTGGCCGACGTCGTCGCGGCGTCCGGCGCGCCTCGGCCGCAGGTCGCGCTGCTCAAGGGCTGGCACAACTACGTGTGCAAGCACAAGGTCGCCGGTGGGTACCCCGCGGAGGACGAGCCCGGGCTCTTCGCCCTCGACGCCGCCTCCGCCGCGACCGCTCCGGCCAGCGGGTCGCTCGCCGAGCAGGTGGTGCGGGTACGGGCGTGGGCCGAGGAGACCGACACCGGCGACCGCGACGACCTCGACCCCGGGGTCAGCGACCGGGCGTGGCGGCAGGTCTCGGTGACCAAGCTCGAGTGCCTCGGCGCGAGCTGCCCCATGCTCGAGGAGTGCTTCCCCGAGGCTGCGCGCCGCGCCGCCCACGAGGCCGACGTCGTCGTCACGAACCACGCGATGCTCGGGATCGCCGCGTCCGGCTCCCCGCGGGTGCTGCCGGAGCACGACATCCTCGTCGTCGACGAGGCGCACGAGCTCACCGAGCGCGTGACGGCGCAGTCCACCCTCGAGCTGTCCGCCGCCGTCGTCGAGCGCACCGTGCGGCTGGCCCGGAAGCATGCCGGGGTCACCGTCGACTCGCTCGAGGCCGCCGGCCGGGCGCTCGGCGCGTACCTCGAGACCGCACCCGAGGGACGTCTGCGCCGGGTGCCGGCCGAGCTGCTCGACGCCGTCACGCTGCTCGAGGCGGGCAGCCGCGAGGCACTGAGCGCCATCCGCGGAGAGAACGAGGGCGAGCCGGGAGGGCGGCTCATGGCGCGGTCGGCGATGGTCGTGCTCCACGAGATCGCCGAGCGGCTCCAGGGCGACGGCGTCGCCGAGCGCCGCGACGTCCTGTGGTGCGACCGGGGACGCACCGGCTTCGAGTCCGCCCGCCTCCACCTCGCGCCCCTCGACGTCGCGCGCCCCATCGCCACCGAGCTGCTCGCCGGCCGAGCGGCCGTCCTCACGTCCGCGACGCTCGCGCTCGGGGGCACCTTCGACCCGCTCGCCCGGTCTCTCGGGCTCACCCTCCTCGACCACCTCGACCGGGACGACGACGCACGGACGGCGCCCGCCGCGGCACCGACGAGCACCGGCGAGGGGCGTCGCTGGCGCGGCGTCGATGTCGGCTCGCCGTTCGACTACGGACGCCAGGGCATCCTCTACGTCGCGCGCCACCTGCCGCCGCCCGGACGGGACGGCCCGAGCGAGGAGGCCCGCCGTGAGCTCGTCGAGCTGGTCCGG
>DAHVRG010000014.1 GCA_027322565.1 Georgenia sp. | reverse complement strand
GTCCACGTCGGCCGGCGCCGCCTCGCCCCGTTCCAGCTGCCCACGCTGCCCAGCTGGACCGAGACCCGCACGATCCTCCACCTCGGGATACCCGCGGGGCTGCAGATGGCGGTGATCTCCGGCGGCTCGGCGGCGATCATGAGCGTCGTCACGGGCTTCGGCGGCGCGGTCGTCGGCGGGTTCGGAGCCGCGCAGCGGCTCGACGCGCTCATCATGCTGCCCGCGCAGGCGCTCGGCGTCTCCGTCTCGAGCATGGCCGGACAGAACATCGGCAACCGCAGCTGGGACCGGGTCGGTCGCATCACCCGGGTCGCCGTGCTGTACAACCTCGCGATCATGGCCACGGTCGCCCTCGTCATCGTCGTCCTCGCCGAGCAGGCGATCTCCCTGTTCGTCCGCGAGCCCGACGCCGTCGCCTTCGGGGCGGGCTACCTGCGGGTGGTGGCGCTGTGCTACCCGTTCCTCGGGATCAACTTCGTCCTCAACGGGGTGGTCCGGGCCGCCGGTGCGATGTACCAGGTGCTTGTGCTCAACATCATCTCGTTCTGGGTGCTCCGCTTCCCCCTCACGGCGCTCTTCGCTCACTGGCTCGGGGAGACGGGCATCGGGGTGGGGATCGGGGCGAGCTTCGTCGTGAGCAGCGCCTGTGCGTTCCTGTACTTCCGGTTCGGCCGGTGGCGGGAGAAGGAGCTGTTCGACGAGCCCGTCCGGAGGTGAGCGCGGGCGACGGCGGGCCCCGCGACCGTGGCACCGCGGTGCCCCCGGCCCTACGCTGGTCGTGACGAGAGCCCAGGAACCCCGACATGGACGTCCGCGCAGCCCAGGAGGCCGCCCGTGAGGCGTTCGCCCGCGGTGCGTGGCGGACGGCGCGGGCGGAGCTGGAGGCCGCGGGTGACGCGCTCACCGCGGCCGACCTCGACCTGCTCAGCCGCGTCACCTGGGTCCTCGGAGACGTCCCCGGGTCGATGGAGCACGCGGAGCGTGCCTTCGCCGGCTACCTCGGCGAGGGGCGGGCCCGCGCCGCTGCCGACCTCGCCCTCCGGCTGACCGTCCAGTGGGGCACCCGGGGGGACGGCGCTCTCGCCACGGCCTGGTTCGCCCGCGCGCAGCGGCTGGTCGAGAAGCTGCCGGTGTGCGTGACCACCGGGTACCTGCGGTACGCCGAGGTCGTCCTCAGCCCCGGGGATGAACGGTGACGCCCGGTCCACCGCCGCCGTCGCCGAGGACGTCGCGGCGCTGGCCGCTGAGCTCGCGGACCCGACGCTCGGGTGCTTCGCACTCGTCCTCCGCGGGGTCGCCGCGATCCGCGACGGTCGGGTCGCCGACGGCTTCGCCGCCCTCGACGAGGCGATGCTCCCGGTCGTCGCGGGCCAGGTCGACCCGCTCTGGGCGGGCGACATCTACTGCTCGGTGATCCACGTCTGCGAGGGGCTGGCCGACCTGGCCCGGATGCGGGCCTGGACCGACGCCATGGCCCGGTGGGCGCGGGTGGAGTGAGCGACTCGCCGGCGCCCATGCCTGGGTCGCCGGCAGCGGCCTCGTCGAGCTGGGCGATGTCCGCCGGCTCCGCGGTGACGTCGCCGGCGCCCGGCAGGCGTATGCGCGAGCCCGCGGGACGGGCGTGGAACCGCAGCCCGGCGAGGCCGAGCTGCTCCTGGCCGAGGGCCGCACGCAGGAGGCGCTCGACAGCCTGCTCGCTGCGGTCGCCGTCGCGGGCCGGCTCGACGGTGCCCGCCTGCTGCTCCCCGCCGTCAACGCTGCCGTCCGCGGCGGTGACGTCGACCTCGCCGAGCGCCTCGCCGCCGACCTCACGGGCGTCGCGCAGTACTACAGCAGCCCGGGACTCACCGCCCGCGCGGACCAGGCGCGGGCGACCGTCCTGCTGGCCCGATCCCGCCCCGGCGAGGCGCTCCCCCTTCTCGAGGCGGCGCTGGGGACCTACCGTGAGCAGCGCCACCGCTACGCCATGGCGCAGGTCCACGAGCTGCTCACCGCGGCACACGCCGCCCTGGGCGCGCCCGCGGCGTCCGCTGCTGCGGCGGCGACGGCCCGGGCGATCTACGCCGAGCTCGGTGCGGCCCCGGACGTCGCGCGGCTCGACGCGGCGGCGGAGCCCGACGAGCTGCCCGGTGGCCTCACCGCCCGCGAGGCTGAAGTGCTCGGCTCCGTGGCGGCGGGTGCCAGCAACCGTGAGGCGGCCGCCCAGCTGTTCGTCAGCGAGAAGACCATCGGCCGGCACCTCGCCAACATCTACCTCAAGATCGGCGTCTCCTCCCGCACGGCGGCGGCCGCGTGGGCCCACGCGCACGGCCTCACCCGCACGTGACGGGCGCGTGCATCGAACTCCGCACGCGCCGCCCCGCACGATGCACCATCTGCCCGATGCCGGGGCGGTGGCCGGGTCCCTAGCGTCTCCGGTACGGGAACCCACCCGTCAGCACGGTGAGGAGCAGACCATGACCACCACCGAGAACCGTCCGCAGGGCCGGACGGAGCCGGACGACGTCACCGTCGGGACGGCGGTACTCGACCGCCTCCTCCAGGTCCTCGACGACGGAGCGTCGGCGATCCTCGCGGGTATCGGGCACGACACCGGCCTCTTCGACACGCTCGCCGCGTTGCCGCCCGCCACGAGCGCGCAGGTCGCCGACGCCGCCGGCCTCGACGAGCGCTACGTCCGGGAGTGGCTCGGCGGCGTCGTCTCGGCCGGCTTCGTCGACTTCGACCCGACGGCGCGTACGTACGCACTCCGCGCGGACCACGCCCCCTTCCTCAGCGGGCCCGGGCCGGACAACCTGGCCCGGATGATGCGCAACATCGGCCTCATGGGCAGCGTCGCACCGGCTGTCGCCGGGGCCTTCCGCACCGGGGGCGGCCTGAGCTACGCCGACTACCCGCGTTTCCACGAGATGCAGGCGGCGGAGACCGGCCCGGTCCAGGACGCTTACCTCGTCGACAGCGTCCTGCCCCTCACCGGGGAGGTGGAACGGCTGCGGTCGGGCATCGACGTGCTCGACGTCGGCTGCGGACGGGGCCACGCGGTCAACCTCATGGCCCGCGCGTTCCCACAGAGCCGCTTCACCGGGGTCGACTTCGAGGAGGAGGCGATCGCCGCAGCCCGCGCCGAGGCGGCGGCCTGGGGAC
>DAHVRG010000012.1 GCA_027322565.1 Georgenia sp. | reverse complement strand
CACGGCGTCGGCGCCGACAAGGCGAAGTTCATGCCGCGGATGTTCACCCGGGACGACCTCGACACCATGCAGGCGGTGCGCTGCGCCTTCGACCCCGAGACCCTGGCCAACCCGGGCAAGGTGTTCCCCACCCCGCGGCTGTGCGGGCCGCCGCCGGTCCGACGGCGGGGCGACGCCGACCTGTCCGTGGCCGGCGCGGAGGTCTTCTGATGGTGAGCACGGCACCCGCAGTCGACCTCGCCGCCCTGTCCCGCAGCCTCGACGGCGAGGGCCGGGTCCGCGAGGCGGAGGTGGACGACGCCGTCGACGGTGTCCCGGCGGGGGCGGTCGTCCGGGCCACCACGGTGGGGGCCGTCTCCCGGGTGCTGGCGCACTGCACCGCGCAGGGGCTCACCGTCGTGCCACGCGGCGCCGGGACGGCGCTGGACTGGGGCGCCCCGCCGGAGCGGGCCGACGTTGTCCTCGAGCTCGCCGCGCTGGACCGGGTGCTCGAGCACGCGGCGGGGGACCTCATCGTCTCGGTCCAGGCCGGGGTCCCGCTGCGGGTGCTGCGCGAGCAGCTCGCCGGTGCCGGTCAGGAGCTCGTCGTCGACGCCCCGCGGCAGCGGCTGGACGGCGGCTCGACGGTCGGTGGGGCGCTCGCGACGGCGGTGAGCGGGCCGCGGCGGCTGCGCCGGCTGGCGCTGCGCGACCTCGTCCTCGGCGCTACCGTCGTCCTCGCCGACGGCACCGTCGCCGCCTCGGGCGGCAAGGTGGTGAAGAACGTCGCCGGCTACGACCTCGCCAAGCTCATGACCGGCTCCTACGGCACCCTCGCCGTCGTCGTCCTGGCCGCCTTCCGGCTCCACCCGGTCCCGGCGGCGCGCCGGTTCGTCGTGTGCACCGGGCCGCTCGCGGAGGTGGCGGCCGCGGCCCGTGAGGTGGTCGCCTCCCAGCTCGCGCCGTCCGCCGTCGAGCTCGACCGGCCGGCCGGGTCGGACACCGCCACGGTCGCCGTGCTCCTCGAGGGAGCCGCCGACGCAGTCACGGAGCGGGCGGCACGGGCCGCCGCGCTCGTCGGCGGTGAGGTCGGCGGGGAGCCCGCGTGGTGGTCCGCGCTGCCCGGCGGACCGGTCCTGGCCAAGGCGACCGCCACGCTCACCGGGGTCGCCCGCCTCCTGGAGGCGGCCCGTGCGGCCGAGCAGCGGCACGGGGTGGGTGTCGCGGTGCGCGGGTCGGCGCTGGGCGTGCTGCACGCCGGCATCACGGCGCGGGCACCCGCGGCGGTCGCCGCCGCCGTCACCGACCTGCGCCGGGTGGCCCCGGCGGCAGGTGAGGGCACCGTCGTCGTGCTGCGGGCCCCGGCCGACGTCCGCGCGGGGCTCGATGCCTGGGGGCCGGTCGCGGGCCTGGACCTCATGCGCGCCGTCAAGCACCGGCTCGACCCCGGCCGCACCCTGGCGCCCGGACGCTTCGTGGAAGGGATCTGATGAGTGTCGACACGCCGCGGGGCCAGCGGGGCGGTGACCTGCCCGCCCAGGCTGGCACCACCCTGCCCGACCTGCTCACCGAGGCGGCCTTCGACGACCACCACCCGCCGTCCCCCGAGCTCGTCGCCGACTGCGTCCACTGCGGTTTCTGCCTGCCCGGCTGCCCCACCTACGCGCTGTGGGGAGAGGAGATGGACTCCCCGCGCGGCCGGATCTACCTCATGCAGCAGGGCAACGAGGGAGAGCCGATGTCCGCCTCGATGGTGCGGCACATCGACAACTGCCTGGGCTGCATGGCCTGCGTGACGGCCTGCCCCTCCGGTGTCCAGTACGACAAGCTCATCGAGGCCACCCGTCAGCAGGTGGAGCGGCGCGGGAGCGGGCACCGTCCGCTGCGCGACCGGGTGCTGCGCGCCGCCATCTTCGCCCTCTTCCCCCACCCCGGGCGGCTGCGCCTGCTGCGCGGGCCGCTCGCCCTCTACCAGCGCAGCGGGCTGAGCCGGCTGGTGCGGCGCAGCGGCGTCCTGGAGCGCATCTCGCCGACGCTCGCGACGATGGAGGCGGTCGCCCCGCCGGTCGAGCGGCAGGTGCGCATCCCCCCGTTCATGCCCGCCCGCGGCGAGCGCCGGATGACGGTCGGGCTGCTCCTGGGCTGCGTGCAGCGCGAGTTCTACCCCGGGGTCAACGCCGCGACCGTCCGGGTGCTCAACCTCGAGGGCTGCGACGTCGTTACCCCACCCGGACAGGGCTGCTGCGGGGCGCTGTCCGTCCACTCCGGCCGCGAGCGCGAGGGGCCGGACTACGCCCGCGCGCTCATCGACACCTTCACCGAGACCGGGGTGGAGCGCATCATCGTCAACTCCGCGGGATGCGGCTCGACGATGAAGGACTACGCCCACCTCCTCGCCGACGACCCGGACTACGCCGAGCGGGCGCGGGACTTCGCCGCCCGGGTGCGCGACATCTCCGAGGTGCTCGTCGAGCTCGGCCCCGTCGCCCGCCGCCACCCGCTGCCGGTCACCGTCGCCTACCACGACGCCTGCCACCTCTCCCACGCGCAGCGGGTGCGCTCCCAGCCGCGGCAGCTGCTCGGCCAGGTCCCCGGCCTCACCGTGCGCGAGGTCGCCGAGGGCGACATGTGCTGCGGCTCGGCGGGCATCTACAACCTCACCCACCCCGAGCCCGCCCGCGAGCTCGGGGACCGCAAGGCGGCGAACGTCGCGGCCACCCAGGCCGACCTGCTCGTCACCTCCAACCCCGGCTGCCTGCTGCAGATCACCGACGCCCTCGCCCGTCGCGGCCGGCACATCGCCACCGCCCACCTCGTCCTCGTGCTCGACGCCTCGCTGCGCGGGAAGGACCCCGACGCGCTGCTGCGAGGCGCGGAGAAGGCCTCGCCCCGCTCCGCGGCGGCGACCGGCGCAGGCTGCGCGTGCGGGAGCGGTGGCTGCGGCTGACGTCAGACCCGGTCGAGCTGGACCTCGTGGTTGCGGCTCTCCGTGCGCGTCCGGAGCCGTACCACCGTGAACGCCAGGCCCACGAGCAGCAGGACGAGCAGCACGGTGCCGGCGTTGAGCCCGAACCCGTACACCCAGATGAAGCTGAAGCAGCCCGCGGCGAGCAGGTAGTACGTCATCGGGATGAGCGACTTGCGGATCAGCGGACCCTCGCGGCCGAGGAGGCCGACCGTGGCAGCGGCCGCGACGACGTTGTGGATGGCGACCATGTTCCCGGCCGCACCGCCCACCGCCTGCGTCGCGACGATCGTCTCCGGCGTCTCGATCCCGATGCTCTGCCCCGTGGTGAACTGGAAGAGGGCGAACATCATGTTCGACACGGTGTTGGAGCCGGCCGCGAACGCGCCGAGGGCGCCGATCCACGGCGCGAGGAGCGGCCAGTTCGCACCCGCCGCCGTCGCGGCGGCCTCCGCGAGGGTGACGGGCATCGACTCGAACCCGCTGCCGTTGTAGTCGACGCCGGAGTTGATGAAGATCCGCACCAGCGGCAGCGCGCAGAGCAGCGCGACGGCGGCGCCGAGGATCTGGCCGCCGGCCACCCGCCACGAGGCGCGCACCATCGCCCCGCTCATCCGGTGCAGACCGTAGGTGAGGAGGCAGGTGAGGACGAAGATCGCACCGGGGGAGTAGAGCAGGTCCAGGGTCTGGGAGATCCCGGTGCCGAAGATGTCCGACACCTCGATGACGGCCGGCCCGGTGAGGAACTCCTTGACGGGCGGGATGTTGCGGGTGGCGAGGAGTAGGAGCGCGACGACGACGTACGGGCTCCACGCCCGCGCCATCGGGATCCGGGGCGTCTCGCCGGTCAGCTCGACCTGCGGGTCGATACTGCCCATCCACAGCTTCGGCCAGGTCCGCCGCTCGGGGAAGTCCCACGTGTCCCTAGGCATGAGGAAGCCCTTGGAGGAGGTGTACATGACGAGGGTGAGCCCGATGAGCCCGCCGAGCAGCGAGGGGAACTCCGGACCCAGGACGTAGGCGACGACGACGTACGGCACGGTCATCGCCAGCGCCGCGTAGACGGCGAACGGGGCCACCGCGAGCCCGGCGCGGAAGCTGCGGCGCTCGCCGAAGAACCCGGTGAGCAGGCAGACCATGAAGAGCGGGACGAGCAGCCCGATGACGGCGTGCATCGTGGCGACCTGGGTGGCGGTGTGGGCGACGAACTCCCCGTGCCCCATGCCCAGCGCGTCCGCGCGCTCCTGGACGGCGGGCACGAAGCGGCCGTCGGTGCCGGACAGACCCGTGCCCACGCCGACGATCATCGGCGTGCCCACCGCGCCGAAGCTCACCGGGGTGGACTGGATGATGAGCCCGGCCATGACCGCGGCGATCGCCGGGAAGCCGAGCGCCAGGAGCAGCGGCGCGACGACCGCCGCCGGCGTGCCGAAGCCCGCGGCGCCCTCGATGAAGGAGCCGAAGAGCCAGGCGATGATGATGACCTGGACCCGGCGGTCGGCGCTGATCGTCGTGAACCCGGCGCGGATCGTCTGCAGCGCCCCGCTCTTGGTCACCGTCTCGAGCAGGAGCAGCGCACCGAAAACGATCCACAGCAGACCGACCGCGACGAGCAGCCCCTGCACCACCGAGGCACCGATGGCGGTCCACTCCATCTGCCACACCGTCCCGGCGACGACGACGATGACGGCGAGGCCGACCGGCATGGCGTACTTCGCCGGCCAGCGGAGGACGACGAGCAGGACGCCGATGACGAGGATCGGCAGGAATGCGAGCAGTGCGAGGACAGCCAGGTTGTCCATAGAACCTCCCCCGTGGCCGGCACCGATGCCGGCGGTTCCATCTTGCGGAAATCGCTCTCCGCTCCAGTTTCAGCACGGTAGCGGACCCCTGGGATGCGTCAACCGCGAGCGCGGGCCGAGCGGGCGCGGGCCAGCCCAGGGCTGCGGGGAGCCGGCTCAGGGCCTCCCGCCAGACCGCCTTCCGCTCGGCCACGGCGGCGGCCGACCGTCTTGGAGGCGTTGGCGTCGAAGGTGCCGTCGGGTCGTCTCACCGGACCGGGCACCGGCGGGTCGGAGTCTCGGCACGTGGACGGCCCTTGCCCGGCCGGTGACCGCGCGAAGACCATCGCCCCACCATCCAGAGCGGCCGAGAGTCCTGGCTCGTCGACGTCGCAGCAACCCCCCGGAGCGCGGGAGCGGGTGCTAACGCCAGGTCCGATGGGAGATACCGATGAGCACCGCTAGCCTCGTCTCTGTGCGGCGTGGACGACCGACGGTCTCCTTCGAGCTCTACCCCCCACGCACGCCCGCCCGGGTGGCGGCGACGTGGGAGACGACGCTCCGCCTCGCAGCCGGCGGTCCGGACTTCCTCTCGGTGACCTACGGGGCGTCCGGCTCCTCCCGCGGCGCGTCCCGGGAGCTGGTCCGCCGCATCCTCGTCGGCACGAGCGTCCCGCCGGTCGCCCACCTCACGTGCGTCGGGGCGACCCGCACCGAGCTCGTGCGGCTCGTCGGATCCCTCGTCGACGACGGGGTGCGTGACTTCCTGGCGCTGCGCGGCGACCCACCCGCCGGGGCGCGGCAGTGGGAGCCGCAACCCGGCGGGGTCGACAGTGCCGCT
>DAHVRG010000329.1 GCA_027322565.1 Georgenia sp. | reverse complement strand
CGGCGACGTCGTCTACGTGAGCGGCTACTCGCTACACCACCCGGCCAACGCCGCGCTGCTCGCCCGGGCGTTACCCCGGCTGCGTGACGTCGAGGTGGTTGTCGACGCCTCCCCCATCATCGGGGAGGTGCATGCAGACGCGCTCGAGCCGCTGCTGGCCGCCGCAACGATCTGGACGGTCAACGAGCGCGAGGCGCGGATCCTCGGTGAGCGGCTGCTCGCCGACGTTCCGGCGGGGCTCGCGGCCGCCCCGCTCGCGGCGCGACTGGCGGAGCGGCTCGGGACCGCGATCCTCGTCCGCGTCGGCCCGGCGGGCTGCTGGGTCGCCCGGCCTGGGACAGAGCCGGTGCTCGTGCCCGGGATCTCCGTCACCGCCGTCGACACCAACGGTGCGGGCGACGCGCACACCGGGGTGCTGTGCGCGGACCTGTGCGCTGGCATGCCGCTCGAGGACGCGGTCACGCGGGCGAACGTCGCGGCCGGGATCGCCGTGACCCGCCGCGGGCCGGCGACCTCCCCCACCTCGGCCGAGATCACCGAGCGCCTGGGGCAGGTCCGCCCCTGACCCGGGCCTTCCCCACCGGCCGACGGCTGGACTCTTCGCAGATAGGAACCAGCTGTCGGCGTTCGAGGACCGATGCGCCCCTACGTCGGGGTTGGGAGGCGCTCGCATCGGCTTGGTGCCGCCGGACACCAGCGCTCGGGCCGGACTTCCCCGCTGGCCGCGCTGCCCCAACAAGCGGCGGATGCCCGTCGGCCCTCGCCCGAGACCGACGACGTGCTTTCGGCACTGGCGCGATGCGGCGCGCCTCGGTGCGCAGCCGAGGTGAGCGGAGCTCTCGCAAAGGGCTCACGCGCTTGGCGACATCACCCTTCGGCACTCGGCGCTCACAGGTCACGTCCGTCGACGGCCGCCGCGACCGTCCGCAGCAGCGAGGTCCACACCGGACCGATCTCGGCGTACGGGAGGCCGGGGTGGACGCGGTTGGTGAGGAGCACGACGACGGTCCCCCGCTCCCGGTCCACCGCGAGCTCCGTACCGGTGAACCCTCCGTGCCCCAACCCGCCGGCGGAAGGGCCGTCGACGGCGGCAAGTCGGGCGGTGCCGAAGCCCAGCCCTTGCCCGCGGTGGAAGGCGTCCCGGGTGAACTCCGCGAGGACCTCGGGGGAGGCCAGCCGCACGCCCCCGTCTCCTCCCCCGTCGAGGAGGAGCTGCCCGAAGGTCGCGACGTCCGACGCGGGGGCGAAGAGTCCGGCGTGGCCCGCCACTCCCCCGAAGGCGTGGGCGGCGTTGCCGTCGTTCACCTCGCCGACGAGCGTGTGGTCGCGCCAGCCGGCGAAGTCCGCGACGGTGCCGTCGAGCACCGGGTAGGGCGACCCGGTCTCGACCATGCTGCGCTCGTAGGCGTCGCCGAGCGACGTCGCGGCGAACGGCCCGTCGCCGGGTGCCGGCCGGTACCGCGTCCGGGTCAGCCCGAGCGGCTCGTGGACGGCACGCGGCACGTACGCGTCCAACCGCTGCCCCGACGCGACGCGGACGATCTCGCCGAGGAGCATGAACCCGGGGTCGGAGTAGTGCCGCTCCTCGCCCACCGGGTACCCCAGGTCGAGCCCGGCGACGTACGCGATCGCCTCCTCCCAGCCGGCCGCGTGCAGGTAGACGGGCTGCCACTCCGGCAGCCCCGCGGTGTGGGTGAGCAGGTGCCGGGGTGTGACGGCGTCCTTCGCCCCGCCGGTGAACGAGGGCACCCAGCTGCGCACGGGTGCGTCGAGGTCGAGCCGTCCCTCGTCGACCAGCCGCATGACCGCCGCTGTCGTCGCCATGACCTTGGTGACGGAGGCGAGGTCGAAGACGGTGTCGACCGTCATCGGCCGGGGCGGGTCGAGCCGCGTCGTGCCGTCGTGGGTCTGGGCGTGGCCGAACGCCCGGTGGGTGACGACGACGCCGTCCTTGGCGACGAGGAGGACGGCGCCGGCGTAGAGATCGGACGGCGTGGAGCCGAGACCGGCGCTGACGACGTCGTCGACGGCGGCGAGCCTGTCCGCCGCGAGGCCGACCTCCTCCGGTGTGCCTTCCCGCAGGACCGGGGACATGGTCGAGCCGAGGTCGACGGTGAGCTCGAGCTCCGGCTCGCCGAACTCCTCCCGCAGCCGGGTGCGGCCGCTCGGGCGCCAGCCGAGCCGGTCGTAGAACGCGCGGGCGGTCGCGTTGACCGCGAAGACCCACAGCCGCGCGCGGCGGGCACCGGCGGCCGCGAGCTCGTCGAGGGCCCGGGTGAGCAGCGTCCGGCCCAGTCCGCGACCGTGCGCGACGGGCCGGATGTACAGGCTGCCGACGTAACCGCCGCCGTCCTCCTCCACTGCGAACCTCACGACGCCGAGGACCTCGCCGTCGTCACCGGTGGCGATGACCGGCGCGGCCTCCGGGTCGGCGAGGAAGCCCGTCCACAGCGTCCGTGCCCGCTCGAGGTCCATCCGGGAGCGCAGCGCACCGGTGTACGTACCGGTCCAGCACTCCCAGAAGACTCCGACGACGCCGGGCAGGTCCCCGGGCCGCGCGCGCCGCAGCACCGGCGCGCTCACCGGCTCAGTCCCGCGGTGATCGCCGCGCCTTCGCGCTGCGCGACGTGGCAGGCCACCGGGTGGGGGGTCGCCGCGTCGGTGAGCGCCGGTACCTGCTCCACGCAGACCTGCTCACGCAGCGGGCACCGCGGGTGGAAGGTGCAGCCGGTGGGCGGGGCGGCCGGGTCGGGCACCTCACCGGCGACGGTCGCCGTGATGGGCTGCGCGACGGTGGGATCGGGCACCGGGACGGCGCCCCGCAGCCCGTGGGTGTAGGGGTGCAGCGGGGTGTCGAGCACCTGCTTCCACGGCCCCACCTCGACGACGCGGCCGAGGTACATGACGCCGACCTCGTCGCTCAGCTGGCGCACCATGGCGACGTCGTGGCTGATGAAGACGTAGGCCAGGGCCAGCTCGTCGCGCAGCCGCACGAGAAGATTCATCACCTCGGCGCGGACCGAGACGTCGAGGGCGGAGACCGGCTCGTCGAGCACGACGACCGAGGGCTCCACCGCGAGCGCCCGGGCGATCCCCACCCGCTGGCGCTGCCCGCCGGACATCTCGTGCGGGTAGCGCCCGGCGAAGGTGTCGCTCAGCCCCACCATGTCGAGCAGCTCCCACACCCGGTGTCGGCGGGTGCGCGCGGTGCCGATCCGGTGGACCTCGAGCACCTCCTCGAGCGTGCGGCCCACGGTGCGGCGCGGGTTGAGCGAGGAGCTCGGGTCCTGGAAGACCATCTGGATGCGCCGGCGGTGCTCCCGCAGCGCAGCCCCGCGGAGGGCGGTGAGGTCGGTGCCATCGAGGAGCACCCGGCCGGAGGTCGGGTCCTCGAGCCGGACGAGCAGCTTCGCCAGCGTCGACTTGCCACAGCCGGACTCCCCGACGATGCCGAGGGTGCGGCCCGGCGCGAGGTGCAGGCTCACGCCGTTCAGGGCGTGCACGACGGCGTCCGGGTCGCGGGAGCCGCGGACCGGGTAGTGCTTGACGAGGTCGACCGCTTCGAGCATCAGGTCCACTCCTCCGGGGGTACCCAGCACGCGGTGAGGCTCGCGCCGCGCCGGATCAGGGGCGGGGCCTCGAGGCAGACGTCGCGCGCCTGCGGGCAGCGCGGCCGGAACGGGCACCCGGTGACGTCGTCGCCCGGGAGGGCGGGGCGGCCGGGGATCTGGGCGAGGGCCGGCCGCGTGTCGTCGGCCGGGTTGGGCAGCGCGGCGAGCATCCGCTCGGTGTAGGGGTGCTGCGGCGCCGCGAAGAGCCGCTCGACCGGGGCGTCCTCGACAACCCGTCCCGCGTACATGACGACGACGCGCTGGACGAGCCGGGCCACCACGCCGAGATCGTGGGTCACCCAGATCGTCATCATCCCGAGCTCGGCCTGCAGCTCCGCGACGAGCGCGAGGATCTGCTGCTGGATGGTGACGTCGAGCGCGGTGGTCGGCTCGTCGGCGATGAGCAGCGCCGGCCGCATCGCCAGCGCCATCGCGATGACGACCCGCTGACGCATGCCGCCGGAGAACTCGTGCGGGTACGCACGCACGGTGCGCCTCGGGTCGGGGATGCCGACACGCGCGAAGAGCTCGACGCACCGCTCCCGGGCCTCGGCCTTCGGCACGCCGTGCGCGCGCAGGCCCTCGACCACCTGGTCTCCCACCCGCATGAGCGGGTTGAGCGACGTCATCGGGTCCTGGTAGACCATGGCGATCTCGCGGCCGCGCAGGTCACGGATCTCCTGCGCGTCGAGCCGGGCGAGGTCCCGGCCCCGGAAGCGGACGCTGCCGCCGCTCACCCGCAGCGGCGGGTCGAGCAGCCGCATGAGCGCGAGCATGGTCAGCGACTTGCCCGAGCCGCTCTCCCCGACGACGCCGACGATCTCCCCGCGGCGCAACTGCAGGTCCACGCCGTGGACGATCTCGACGTCGCGGGCGGAGACGCGCAGGTCACGGACGTCGAGCAGGACGTCGTCCGGGACGGTGCCCGCCGGGGCGGCGCCGGCGGTGTCGCTCACGTCGCTGCTCATCCACCCGCCTCCGCGGTGGGCTGCGGGGCGCCCGCTACGACGTGCGACGTCGTCAGGCGCAGTGCCGTGGGCGCCGGGAGCGGTGCCGGAAGCCGGAGCGGCCCCCCGCCGGGGACGAGCGCGCCGAGGATGCGCGGGCCGCGCGCCCCCGTCGCCGTCGGGACGGTCGCGGGGACGCCGTGGACCGTCGCCCACCCGATGAGGGCGAACGCGATGGCCTCCTTCGCGTCGGGCGGGGCCCCGAGGTCGGCGGTCGTACGCAGCTCGACGCCCGGGAGCTCGTCCGCGAGCATCCGCAGCATCGTCGCGTTCGCCGCCCCGCCGCCGGAGGCGACGACGTGGGTGACGCCCTGGCGGCGCACCTCGCTGCCGACGGTCACCGCGGTAAGCGCGGTGAGCGTCGCGAGCAGGTCCGGCGTGCTGACCTCCCGGCCCAGCTCGCCGAGCGCCGCGGTGAGGTACTCGGCGTGGAAGACCTCCTTGCCGGTGCTCTTCGGGGCCGGGAGGGCGTAGTAGTCGTCCCGCAGCAGGAGGTCGAGGAACTCGCGGTCGACGGCACCCGTGGCGGCGACGGCACCGCCGACGTCGTACCCCTCCGGGTGGGCCTCGCGGAGGAGGACGGCGGCGTCGAGCAGGGCGTTCGCCGGGCCGATGTCGTAGGCGAGCGCGGCGCCCCCGCGGTCGACGACCGTCATGTTGGAGATCCCGCCGAGGTTGAGCGCCGCCCACCGGCCCTCCTTCCCGGCGAGGAGCAGGGTGTCGAGGTAGGAGACGAGCGGCGCGCCGTGGCCACCGGCGGCGACGTCGCGGGCCCGCACGTCGGCGACGACCGGCACACCGGTCGCCTCGGCGATCCACGCGGGCTGCCCGAGCTGGAGGGTGCCCAGGGCGTGCTGCTCCTCGACCCAGTGGTACACCGTCTGCCCGTGCGAGCAGACGAGGTCGACCGGGCCGGCCACGGCGATCGCGGCACGCGCCGCCGCCGCGAAGGCCTGCCCGATCGCGGTGTCGAGCGCGCACACCTCGGCCAGCGTCGTCTGCGCCGGCGGCAGGGCACGGAGCAGCCGCGCCCGCAGGTCCGGGTCGTAGGGGGTGATCGCCGTGTACCGGACCTCGCCGACCAGGGCGGGGGCGCCGTCGTCGTCCTCCGTGTCGAAGTCGACGACGGCGACGTCGATGCCGTCGTGCGAGGTGCCGGAGATCATGCCGAGGGCTCTCATGCTCCACGATCCTTCGGGTCGAGTGCGTCGCGCAGGCCGTCGCCGAGCAGGTTGAGCCCGACGACGAGGACGACGATGACGGCGCCCGGGGCGGCCATGGTCCACCAGGCGATGTTCACCAGCGCCCGGGCCTCGAGCACCATCGAGCCGAGGGACGGGGCGGGCGGGGGTGTCCCGAGGCCGAGGAAGCTCAGCGAGGCCTCGGTGAGCACCGCCCAGGACAGCGACAGGGTGACCTGGACGATGACGATGGCGGTGATGTTGGGCAGCACGTGGCGCAGCAGGATGCGCCCCGTGGAGAAGCCGAGAACGGTGCCGGCGCGGACGAACTCGGCCTCCCGCAGGGACAGCACCGGGCCCCGCGTCACCCGCACGAAGATCGGGACGTAGACGATCGCGATCGCCACCGCGATGGTGAGCCAGCTCCGCGAGACCGCCGAGGCGAGCGCCAGGGCGAGGAGGAGCGGCGGGAAGGCGAACAGCACGTTCGTCATCCCGAGGACGGCGCGTGCGGTCCACCCGCCGTGGTACCCGGCGAGCACGCCGGCGGCGGTGCCGACGAGCCCGGCGATCGCGACGGCGACGACGGCGATGAGCAGCGAGTTCGCCGCGCCGGCGGCCGAGCGGGTGAGGACGTCACGGCCGAACTGGTCGGTGCCGAACCAGTGCTCACCGGAGGGGCCCTGCATGCGGACGGCCGGGTCCTGCGCGACCGGGTCGCCGAGCACCCCGAGCCCGGCGAGCACGGCGAGGAGCACGACGACGCCGGTGAGGACGGTCCCGGCCAGCCCGCTGCGGCTGCGCAGCAGCCGGCGCACCGTCCCGCTGCGGGTGGCCCGCGGCGCGGCGGACGCCGGCGCGGTGGGCAGGGCCTCGGCGGTCACAGCTGCCTCACCCGGGGGTCGACGACGCGGTAGAGGAGGTCGGTGAGGAGGTTGACGAGGACGAAGCACAGGGCGATGACGAGGACCGTGCTCTGCACGACGGCGTACTCCTTCTGCTCGATGCCGAGGAGCACCTGGCGACCGATGCCGGGCACCGAGAACACCTGCTCGACGACGACGGCGCCGCCGAGGAGGTACCCGAACTGGATGCCGGTCATCGTGAGGATCGGCACCGTGGCGTTGCGCAGCACGTGCCGGGACTGCACCAGCCAGGGCGCCACCCCCTTGCCGTGGGCGGTGCGGACGAAGTCCTGGGAGCGGACCTCGAGGATCGCCGAGCGGGCGGTGCGCATGACCGGGGCGGCCAGCCCGAAGCCGAGGACGAGGGCGGGCATGAGCATCTGCTGGAGGTTGAGCGCGGGGTCGCTGGTGAGCGTGGCGAACCGCTCGGCGTTGGGGTTGTAGCCGAGCAGCCGGGCGGCGGCGGCGAGCATGACCGAGCCGAGGAGGAAGGCCGGGACGGACAGCCCCGCCAGCCCCACCGCCTGCCCGGAGGCGTCGCGCAGGGAGTTGGGCCGGGAGGCGGACCAGATCGCCAGCGGCACGCCGATCGCCAGCCCGATGACGGTGGAGAGCACGGCGAGCTCGAACGTCACGGGCAGCGAGCCGGCCGTCATCGCCAGGACCGTCTCGCCCGAGCGGTGGGAGAGCCCGAGGTTGCCGGTGAGGACGTTGCCGAGCCAGGAGAAGAACTGGACGACGAGCGGCTGGTCCAGCCCGTAGTAGGCCTCCAGCGCCGCGCGCTGGCGCTCGGTGAGGGCCGCGGCCTCCGTGCCCAGCGTCGCCGTGATCTGGTCCCCGGGCAGCGCCCGGAGCATGACGAACACGAGCACGGCGACGCCGAGCAGCGTGCCCAGGGCCTCGCCGACCCGCCGCAGCAGCGGGTGGCGCACGATCACACGCACGTGGTTGGTCCTCCGACGGCCGGGCTCAGGCGAGCGTGGTCACCCTGAGGTTCTGCAGCGAGCCGTTCGGCATCGGGGTGAAGCCGGTGACGCCGTCGAGCGTGGCCGTGTAGGTGTAGGAGCTGAAGAGCCACACCCAGGCGGCCTCGTCCTCCAGCTCGCGGGCGATCTCGTCGTAGATCGCCTTGCGCTCGGCCGGCTCGGCGGTCTGCTTGCCCTGGGCGAAGAGCTCGTCGAGGGTGTCGGAGCCGTAGCCCGCCACCTCGTTGAGGTTGCCGGTGGAGGGGAAGTACCGGCCGTACTGGCCCTCCGGGTCGGGGCGCCCGCCGTTGAGGGCGACCGCCGCGGTGAAGTCGGCGGCGATCCACCGGTCGACGTAGGCACCGATCTCCAGGACGTCGAGGTTGACGGTGATGCCGACCTCGGCGAGCTGGGCCTGGATGTTCTGCGCCTCGTTGACCGAGGTCGCGTACTCGCCCTGGGAGACCATGAGGTCGAGCTCGAACCCGTCCGGGTAGCCCGCCGCCGCGAGGTGCTCCCGGGCCTGGTCGTAGTCCCGCTCCGGGCACGGACGTGCCGCCGGGTCCGAGGCGTAGGCCGGGGAGGTGATCGGCCCGATGACCTGGCCCGCCCCCTGTGCGGCGGTGTCGAGGACCTCCTGCCGGTCGATCGCGCACTGGATCGCCAGCCGGACGTCGACGTCGTCGAGCGGTGCCTGCCGGGCGTTGAGCTGGAGCACGTGGTAGGCGAGCTGCGGGGTCTCGGTGACGGTCACCCCGGAGCCCTCGGCGCTCTGGGCGACGAGCGGGTCGTCGAAGACGGCGAGGTGGACGTTGCCGGACTGCAGCGCCGAGACGATCGAGGTCTCGTCGGGGATGACCCGGAACTCCAGGGCGTCGAGCTCGGGCGCGCCGTCCCAGTAGTCCGCGAAGGGCTCGAGGGTGATGGCCTCGTTCGGCACCCGGTCGGCCAGCTGGAAGGGTCCGGTCCCGTTGGTGTCGGTGGTCAGGGTCTCCTCGGTGTCCTCGGCGGAGAGGATCGCCATGTTGACCTCGGCGAGCCCCGCGAGGATCGAGGCATCCGGGGCGCTGAGGGTGAGCTCGACGGTGAGGGGGTCGACCGCCTCGACGCCCTCGACCGACGCGAGCGTCGCCGCCCCGACCGCGGCCGTGGCCTCGTCCATGATCGACTCCAGGGAGTGGACGACGTCCTCGGCGTCGAGCTCGGAGCCGTCGTGGAAAATCACACCGTCGCGCAGGTGGAAGGTCATCGTCAGGCCGTCGTC
The DNA here is from genome assembly GCA_027322565.1 of Georgenia sp. GTDB lineage: Bacteria > Actinomycetota > Actinomycetes > Actinomycetales > Actinomycetaceae > Oceanitalea. The sequence continues at coordinate 4,848 of DAHVRG010000329.1, read as the reverse complement.
CGAGACGTCCCAGGACTCGGCGAGGGCCGGGACCACCTCGAGCTCGTCGTCGAACCCGGTGAGGGTGCCGTAGACGTTCTGCAGCAGGTGGACGGCCTGGAACTGGGTGGCCTTCCAGGGGAAGAGGGTGTCCGGGTCGCTCGTCGTGCCGACGACGAGCGTGCCGCCACCGCTGCCACCGCCGGTGGCGCCGTCGTTGCCGCCGTCGCTCCCGCCGTCGTCGGCGCCGGAGCAGGCGGCGAGCGCGAGCGCTGCCGTGACCAGACCGGCGAGGACCGGGGCCGGACGTGACCTGCGGGTTGCCTTCATGTGCGCACTCCATCGTGTGTTGCCGGGCGGGGTGCCGGGCGTTCCGGGCGGGAACTCGCCTCACTATCGCCGCCCACCGCTCCGCCAGTCAAGCAGTGTTGCGCCCGGCGCGCTGGCGAAACCAATTTTCGCGGCTGGTCAAGGGCGCGCGGCCGACGGGCCGACCTCGCCGGCCCTTCTCAGCGGGGCACCGCCTTCCGTAGACTTCCCCGCCATGACCGGCCGACGACGTCTCGACCTCGTCGTCGTGGGTGCCGGCATCGTCGGGCTGGCGACCGCGCGGGAGGCGCTGGTCCGTAGCCCGGGCGTCGACGTCGTCGTGCTCGACAAGGGCGACGACGTCGGCAGCGCGCAGACCGGGCACAACTCCGGGATCATCCACGCCGGCATCTACTACGCACCGGGGTCGCTCAAGGCGCGGCTGTGCGTCGCCGGGGCGCGGGCGACCCGCGACTTCTGTGCCGAGCACGGCGTCACGTACCGCACCCCGGGCAAGCTCGTCGTGGCGACCAGCCCGGCCGAGGTCGACCGGATGCACGCACTGGCCCGTCGTGCGGCGGCGAACGGTGTCGAGCTCGAGGAGGTCGGCCGCGACCGGCTGGCCGAGCTCGAGCCGCGGGTCCGCGGTCTGGCGGCGCTGCTCTCCCCCACGACCGGTGTCGTCGACTTCCGGGAGGTGGCGCGGGCGCTCGCCCGCGACGTCGTCGCGCGGGGCGGACGGGTCGTCACCCGGTCGGCGGTGCGGACCATCGCCGAGGATGCACGGGGCGTCGTCGTGGAGAGCGACACCGGGGACTACCGGGCCGAGCGCCTCGTCGCCTGCGCGGGCCTCCAGGCCGACCGGGTCGCGCGCCTCGGCGGGGTGGCGGTCGACTTCCGGATCGTGCCCTTCCGCGGCGAGTACTACCAGCTCCCGCAGGAGCGCTCCGACGTCGTGCGCCACCTCATCTACCCCGTCCCCGACCCCGCTCTGCCCTTCCTCGGCGTCCACCTCAGCCCGACGGTCGACGGTCGCGTGACGGTCGGGCCCAACGCCGTCCTCGGCCTCGCGCGGGAGGGCTACCCGCGTGGCTCGGTGACGCTGCGCGACGTCGCGAGCTGGGCGACCTACCCGGGGATGTGGCGCTTCGCCCGCCGCCACGCCCGCGTGGGGGTCGCCGAGCTGGGCGCCTCCCTGCTCCGGCGTCGCTACCTCGAGCTGGTGCGCAAGTACTGCCCGGAGATCGGGTCGGCCGACCTGCTGCCCTACCCGGCGGGAATTCGCGCCCAGGCACTGCTCCGGGACGGGACGCCGGTGGACGACTTCCTCATCCGCTCCACCGCCCGTCAGGTGCACGTGTGCAACGCGCCCTCCCCGGCCGCGACGTCGGCCCTGCCCATCGCCGGGCTCGTGAACGGCCTGCTCAGCCGGAGGTGACGGCGGCGAGCGGCGCCGTCGCACCCAGCGCACCGGCGTTTGCGGCGGCCGACGACGCGAGGACGAGCCCGACCGCCGCGGCGAGGAGGACGAGCGCTCCCATGCCCGCGCGCAGCAGCCGGGCGCCGGGCGGTGGGGCGGTACGGTCGAGCAGGCGCGCGACTACAGCCGGCACCCAGCCCCACACCACGCCCCAGTGCGCGGCGGTCATGAGGTGCCCGTCGACGTCCGCGATGCCCGAGGGCACGGCCCCCTCGGACAGCGCCCCCGCGACGTCGGCGACCACCGGCACGGCCGCGACCGCCACCCCGGCGATGACTGCGGCCATCCAGTAGGCGGTTTGGCCGCTGCCTGCATAACGCTGGACCGGTTGGCGCAGAATGTTCGCAGGCTTACCTTTCGGGCAATATATTCCGGTGTCTATGGTGTGTGTCAGATTTTAGCGCTTGCTCCGAACCACTTATATATTTTTAGACCGTGCCCGGCTTCGGTTGCGGGCGTGCCTGGGGGATCAAGGGATAGGTACTTGATTACCAGCCGCTGCAACACGAGCCTGAAATACCTATGTGGAAAAAGTTGAACATTCTCTCCTGCCGCCATGCGATGGAACTTGCTGCCGCCAAACTGGGTGATGGTGCTTTGAGCCGTTTCGATCGGTTGTGGTTGGAATTCCATCTGCTGATGTGTGACTTGCCGGACCTGCGCCAGTCAGATGAAAGCCATCGACCGTATGGCGCGTTGGCTCGCTGGGGACTGGCCATCCAGTTCAACGACTCGTCCATCTCTGTCCGCGGAAGCTCGCCGCCGTATCAACGGACTAATTCGGAATTCCCCTTATAACCCATAATCGGTCAAAGGCTCGGCCGCTATGCGAAAATGCGATTTCCCGTCGGTCTTGACTCCGTTCCATAATACGTGGTGTAGGCTTAACATTGGGAAGTCATCTTTCCGGAGGCTGCGGCTGCTCCGGGGGATGGGAACTGTTGTAGACGCCGGGGTGAACGAGGAGGTATACCATGAAGGGCATAGTTGTGATGTTGGCCGCTATGGCGGTGGTGGGTAGTCTGGCCGTAACGGCGGTTAGCCAGGTCGCGGTGGCACGAATGTCGGCGAATGCCGGCTGGATGGCGACAGCGGGCGCGGTCACGCGCAGCGTTGGTTGCGAAGACCGCCATTGTGGGCAAGGCCGCGGCAAGTGCCCTGACCCGCCCCATCCCGGCTGCAGCTGCTGCCACGGATTTCCCCGCCCCGAACTCATGCCTACCCTGGCGGTGGTCCAGCGGCTAAAAACCGCTGGACCACCGTCAGCGGATGGTACGGTCAGTCAACGGGGGTTTGGTTCGCGGCAATGCGGCGGAACCTGAAACGAGGAGCCATCTATGTGGACGGTCGGCCAGGTCGCAAGACATGCGGGCGTGAATATTGAGACACTGCGTTATTACGAACGGCGTAAGTTGTTGCCCAAACCGTTACGTAAGGCCTCTGGCTACCGGCTTTATGACCGGCAGAGCTTGGAACGGCTGCGATTCATCAAGCGGTCACAGGACCTAGGATTCACGCTGGCGGAAATCCACGACCTGCTGGAGCTGAGCTTAGGGACGTTGGCTCCGTGTGCCGAGGTACGCCAGAAGGCGCAAGCCAAACTCACCGACATCGAGCGGAAAATAAACGAACTGGCGGCCATGCGTGACCGGCTCCGGGCGCTGGTCCGCCGCTGTCCTGCGGACGGTAAAGCAGCGGGGCCATGCCCAATACTCGCCACTCTGGAGGATAATGAGCACGACTAAAAGCAGTCAATCACAAAACGTAAATCCCCGCGTGGAACTGATCTATGCTGGAGACTGCCCGAACGTTGAGGCAACGCGAAAAGCACTTCACCGGCCGCGGCTTTTCCGGGGTGCCTCTTTTCGGCCTGCTGGCCAACGCGCTGACCGGGGCGGGTCGGCTCCTCGGTGTTGCGGCTGGACCAGCGCAAGCCGGCAAGGTTGCTCAGGGCCGCTGTGGACACCCGGGGGTTGGCTGACAACAACACCGCCACCGCTGGGGATTCATCTCGCTACAGTGTGGGCGGACCGGGCTGGCGCCAATCGGAGCAGCTGTCCTCGCATCGGCTTGCCGCTGGCTGCCCCTGGCGCTTTTGGCGATGGGGCATCGGCGGCCGGCGCAGCGGCCGGTTTCGCCATCTCGTTGTGGCATCCGTTGCTTAGAATTGCGGGCTTCTCGCTGGGCCTTGGTTTCTACCGGCCGTATTTCCCTTGGCGTCGAGCTGTCAAAGCCGAAACTTCCTGCACCGCCGGTTCCCAGCAGCGGCCAAACGGGCGCTTGGCGCTTTGGATTGCCACCGCGCGGGTGATTATTTTCGCCGGATTCCCGGATTACGGTGCGCCTCGGATGCGCGCCAGCGCCATGCATGACATCACGGTTACCAACCCGGATTCACCGGCGAATCAGCCCGCCGCAGCGTCCGTGGGTAATCCCGCAAAACGTCCGGCAAAAGCGGCCTGCCGATCTGTGCGGTACACCTATATCGGCTATTCCAGCAACATCCGCTGGTTTGCCGTACAATAATGCGCTGTAAAATCAAGGTGTTTTGCGTCTTGGCGGCAGTTTCTTCCTCGTGGCTACATGAACGCCACGGTCCGGAAGCGCTGCGGGCAAGTCGCCGAAGAAGGCGCCTCGACAAAACTTGCCCGCCTGCCGGCGGGGCCTGGTCGCCATATGGCGACGCGAGACGACTTGGGCCTTTTCCAAATACTTTTGCACCGATTCCCGCGGCCGCGGGGTGCAATGGCACAATAGTTTCCCCTTAATAACCATCTGCATCATGCAGAGCGTCGGGTGGACCCGTACTACCCGTCGGAGATCCGTATTCGCATCATTTTAGACAATCATTCGGCGCATACCTCGCGAGAGATACGGGGCTACTTGGCCAGTGTCCCCAACCGTTGCGAGTTCGTCTTTACCCCCACGCACGGCTCTTGGCTGAACCTCATCGAGTCGTTCTTCGCCAAGATGACCCGGCCAATGTTGCGGGGCATTCGCGTTACGGACAAGGCCGAACTCAAGGGCCGCCTCCTACAGTATCTGCGCGAGGCCAACCGCACGCCGACCATCTTCCGAGG
>DAHVRG010000326.1 GCA_027322565.1 Georgenia sp. | reverse complement strand
ATCTGGGCGACCGTCGTCCTCGGCCCGGACGAGGTCGCAGAGCAGCGCCACCCAGTCCGCGTAGCGCACCGCCGCAGGGTCCCGCGAGACGGTGTCCCCGTAGAGCGGCAGGTCCACCGCCGCGAGGTCGACGTCGCCGATCAGGGAGGCGACCGGCCACAGCGCTCCGGCGTGCCCTCCCGCGCCGTGGACGAGCAGCGTGCGCACCGCCGCCTCCGGGTCGGGGCGGCGCAGCACGTTGACCCGGTGGCCGCGCCACCTCCACGTCGTGCGCTCGGGTCGGAGCGCCACTCGCTCACGCCAGGAGCGCGGCAGGAAGGAGGCGTAGTCGGTGATGCCGGGGACGTCCATCCGCGGCACGCTACCACCGGTACATCGGGTGCGGACCAGCAGCTCTCACCCCGCTGCGGACGGTGTACGCCGGCCATAACCTGGAGGTATGCGCCGCAGGAGGTACGCCGACCGGACGGACGCCGGCCGGGTGCTCGCCGGGGAGCTGGGCGAGTACGCCGACCGGGACGACGTCGTCGTCATCGGGCTGCCCCGCGGCGGGGTGCCGGTGGCGGCGGAGGTCGCGGCCGCGCTCCGGGCACCCCTGGACGTCGTCGTCGTGCGCAAGCTCGGGCTGCCCCGTCAGCCGGAGCTCGCCATGGGGGCGATCACCGCGGCCGGCGAGACCGTCACCGTCGTCCGGAACGAGGGGGTGGTGCGCCGCGCCCGGGTGAGCGAGGAGGACTTCAACGCCGTCCTCGCCGCGGAGACCGCCGAGCTGCGCCGCCGCGAGGCCCGCTACCGCGGCGACAACCCGCCCGTCCCCGTCGCCGGGAAGATCGTCATCGTCGTCGACGACGGGCTGGCGACCGGCGCCTCGATGCGGGCCGCGCTCGCCGCGCTGCGGAGCCAGGAGCCCGCCCGTCTCGTCGTCGCCGTCCCCGTCGGCGCGGCCGACACCTGCGCCTCCCTCGAGGCCGACGACGTCGTGTGCGCGTGGGTCCCGGAGCGCTTCTCCGCCGTCGGACAGGCCTACGCGGACTTCGGCCAGACGAGCGACGACGAGGTACGTCGTCACCTCGAACGCGCCGCCGGCCGGCCATGAGCACCACCGAGGAGATCGACGTCGGCGCCACCCGGCTGCCGGCCGACGTCACCGTGCCGGACGACCCGCGCGGCGTCGTCGTCTTCGCCCACGGATCCGGCTCCAGCCGACGCAGCCCGCGCAACCGACAGGTCGCCGCCGCGCTGCACGACGCCCGCTACGCCACCGTCCTCCTCGACCTGCTCAGCGCCGAGGAGGCCGCGGAGGACAGCCGCACCGGCCACCTGCGCTTCGACATCGGGCTGCTCGCCGAGCGGCTCACCGCGGCCGTCGACTGGTGGGTGACGACCCACGGCACGGACCTGCCGGTGTTCACCTTCGGTGCGAGCACCGGTGCCGCGGCAGCGCTCGTCACCGCCGCGGACCGCCCCGGGACGGTGGCCGGCGTCGTCTCCCGCGGCGGCCGGCCGGACCTCGCGGGAGATGCGCTGGCCCGCGTCCAGGCGCCCACGCTGCTCGTCGTCGGCGGTGCCGACCCGCAGGTGCTCGAGCTCAACCGACGGGCCGCGTCCCGGATGCGGGCACCGGTCGAGCTGGCCGTCGTCCCCGGGGCCGGGCACCTGTTCGCAGAGCCGGGTGCGCTCGCCGAGGTGGTCCGGCTCACCGTCGCCGCACTCGACGCGCGGACGGCGCAGACCTGACGTCCCGCGCCCTGTCCAGTGGCGTCCGAAACGTGGACAACCCCACGGCCGGCGTCCGTCCAGCGAGACACCGCTTCTCAGGCCCGACGGGCCTCCATACGCTCGCGGCATGAGTCGTCGAATGTGCACCTGACCGCCGCGCACGTTCGCATGCCCTCGCCGCACTCGGCGCCAGGCCCGCCGTGCGCAGTCCCCCTCCGCGGGAACGGCGTGACGGCCAGGGAGCCGGCTCGCCCCCGCTCCCCCCGACCTGGAGAACCCACCATGACCGAGTCCACCTGGTCCTTCGAGACCAAGCAGATCCACGCAGGCCAGCAGCCCGACGCCGCCACCGGAGCGCGTGCGCTGCCGATCTACCAGACGACCTCCTACGTCTTCGAGGACGCCGAGCAGGCCGCCAACCGCTTCTCGCTCGCCGAGGTCGGCCCCATCTACACGCGGATCACCAACCCGACCCAGGCCGCGGTCGAGGACCGCATCGCCGCGCTCGAGGGTGGCGTCGGCGGCCTCCTCGTCGCCTCCGGCCAGGCCGCCGAGACCTTCGCCATCCTCAACATCGCCGAGGCCGGTGACCACGTCGTCGCGAGCCCGAGCCTCTACGGCGGCACCTACAACCTGCTGCGCCACACCCTGCCCAAGTACGGCGTCGAGACGACCTTCGTCAGCGACCCGGACGACCCGCAGGCCTGGCGCGACGCCGTCCGGCCGAACACCAAGCTCTTCTTCGCCGAGACGATCCCCAACCCCAAGCAGGACGTCCTCGACATCGCGACCGTCGCCGGGATCGCGCACGAGGCAGGCGTCCCGCTCGTCGTCGACAACACCGTGGCGACGCCCTACCTCATCCGTCCGCTGGAGCACGGCGCGGACATCGTCGTCCACTCGGCGACGAAGTACCTCGGCGGCCACGGCAACTCGATCGCCGGCGCCATCGTCGACGGCGGGAAGTTCGACTGGTCCGCCGACCCCGCGAAGTTCCCGAACTACAACACTCCCGACCCGAGCTACAACGGCCTCGTCTACAAGGACCTGGGCGCCCCCGCGTTCATCCTCAAGGCCCGCGTCCAGCTGCTCCGGGACATCGGGGCCGCCGTCTCCCCCTTCAACGCCTTCCTCATCGCCCAGGGCATCGAGACGCTGTCGCTGCGCATGGAGCGGCACGTCGCCAACGCCCAGCGGGTGGCCGAGTTCCTCGAGGCGCAGGACCAGGTCACCTCGGTGGGCTACGCCGGGCTGCCCTCCTCGCCGTGGTACGAGCGCGCCCAGCGGTACGCACCCAAGGGCGCCGGTGCCGTGCTCACCTTCGAGCTCGCGGGCGGGTACGAGGCGGGGATCGCGTTCGTCGACGCCCTCGAGCTGCACTCCAACGTCGCGAACATCGGCGACGTGCGCTCGCTCGTCATCCACCCGGCGTCCACCACCCACTCCCAGCTCGACGAGGAGGCCCTCGCCGGCGCCGGCGTGAGCCCCGGCCTCGTCCGCCTCGCCGTCGGGCTGGAGCACATCGACGACATCCTCGCCGACCTCGAGAAGGGCCTGCGCGCCGCCTCGGCGGTGTCCCAGGCGACAGCCGCCGTCGGGGGCGAGCAGCAGCTGTGGCCCCCGAGGGACGCACCTGGACGGCGGTGGGGGGCGGGTTCGCCCGCCACCGCGGTCCAGGT
>DAHVRG010000324.1 GCA_027322565.1 Georgenia sp. | reverse complement strand
GACGGGACGACCTCGCTCTGCGGCCGGGCCAGCTTGACGCCGAGCGCCGCGGGGATCTCGTAGCCCATGCACGAGTAGCCGTACTCGAGGTGGTACTGCACCGGGCTGCGCGCCCGCCACAGCGCCTGGAGGTCGCCGGGCATCGACCCGGCCGCGTTGACGAGGACGTCCTCCTCCCCCATGAGCTCGTTGAGCACGCCGAAGATCTCGGTCTGGGCGGGCAGCGGGCCGTGGCCGCGGTGGTAGCACTCCTCGGTGACCCGCTGCCAGTCGGCGACACGCTCGGTCACCTCCCGGGAGTACTCCGCGGCGACCCGGTACCCGGTGAGCGCCGCGGTGAGCGCGGTGAGGCCCTCGCGGGCGTCGGCGACGACCATCTCGGCGGCGTGCTTGGCGGCGTCGAAGGCCTTGACGTTGATGTTGACGAAACGCACCGCGGGGTGGCGGAATGCGGTGCGCGAGGCGGTGGTGAAGTCGGTGTAGCGGGTCCCCACGCCGATGACGACGTCGGCCGCTGCGGCCAGCGCGTTGGCGGCGGCGTTGCCGGTGGCGCCCACGCCACCGGCCGCGCACGGGTGGTCCCACGCGATGGCGCCCTTGCCCGCCTGGGTGTCGACGACGGGGATGCCGGTCGCGTCGGCGAACGCGGTGAGCGCGGCGCTCGCCTCGGAGTAGACCACCCCGCCACCGGCGACGACGAGCGGGCGCCGTGCCCCCCGGACGAGTGCGGCGGCCCGCTCCAGGGCGCCCGGCTCGGGCACCTGGCGCGGCACGTGCCACACCCGGTGGCGGAAGAGCTCGACCGGCCAGTCGTGGGCCTCGGCCTGGACGTCCTGCGGCAGGCACAGGGTGACCGCGCCGGTCTCGGCGGGGTCGGTGAGCACCCGCATCGCGGCGAGGAGGCTCGCGGGGAGCTGCTCGGGGCGGTGGATCCGGTCGAAGAACCGGGACACCGGCCGGAAGGCGTCGTTGACCGAGGTGTCGAGGGTCTGCTCGTGCTCGAGCTGCTGGAGGACCGGGTCCACCCGGCGGGTGGCGAAGTAGTCCGCGGGGAGCAGGAGGACGGGGATGCGGTCGATCGTGGCCAGCGCGGCCCCGGTGAGCATGTTCGTCGAGCCGGGCCCGATCGAGGCCGTGCACGCGAAGGTCTGCAGCCGGTTCGTCGTCCGGGCGTAGCCGACGGCGGTGTGGACCATGTTCTGCTCGTTGCGGGCCTGGTAGAAGCGCAGTGGCCGGGTCCCGGGCTCCGGCTCGCGGGCGTTCTCGAGCAGGGCCTGGCCCACGCCGGCGACGTTGCCGTGTCCGAAGATGCCGAGCACACCGGAGAAGAGCGGGCGCTCGACGCCGTCACGCTCGGTGTGCTGGACGGACAGGAAGCGCACGAGGGCCTGCCCGACGGTCAGGCGCACGGTCCCCGGGGTCGTCGTGTCGGTCATCGTCGGTCCTCACTCTCGGGCGGGCGCTGCGCGACGGGCCGGGTCAGCGGCAGCCGGGGGTCGACGTCCTGCGTCTCCCAGGTGTCCCGCACCCAGTCGTGCGCCGGGTCGATCGTCATGAGCCAGGTCCGGTCCGGCGCGGGGCCGGCCATGACGTTGAGGTAGTACAGGTCGTACCCGGGGGCCGCCATCGAGGGCCCGTGGTAGCCGTGCGGGACGAGGACGACGTCGCCGGTCCGCACCTCGGCGGCGATGTCGATGGGGCGCTGCGCCGTCCCGTAGGTGCGGTGGAAGGCGAAGCCGGGGCCTGCGGGCCCGGGTCGGACGGCGAAGTAGTAGATCTCCTCGAGCTCGCGCTCCGCCTCGGTGTGCTCGTCATGCTTGTGCGGTGGGTAGGAGGACCAGTTGCCCCCCGGCGTGAGCACCTCGCAGACGAGGAGGTGGTCGGTCGCCAGCTCGTTGCCGAGCGCGTAGTTGTTCACCTGCCGGGAGCACTGGCCGGCGCCCCGTAGCTCGGTACGCACCCGGTCCGCGCCCTGGTAGGCGACGGGCAGCCGGCGCTCGGCGCGCGCCGTCGGGAGCGCGACGGTGCCACCCGCTGCCGAGCCCACCCGCGCCGTCGTGTCCCGGGGCAGGTAGAGATGGTCGGTGACGGCGGTGAAGACGTCCGGGCGGCCCGCCAGCTCGTACCGCTGCCCCTCGACCTCGACGGTGCACCCGCCGGCGAGCGGCAGGACGAGCATCTCATCGCCGCCGGTGCCCAGTTCGACGTGGCCGCCCGCGGGGAGGTCGACGACCTTGAGCCCACTGAACCGCCAGCCCGCGCGCTCCGGCGTGAGGTCGAGGGCGTAGGGGCCGTGGGCGGTCGCCCCGGCCCGGACGACGAGGTCCGACGCGTCCGTCACAGCAGTGCCACCGCCCGGTCGACCGCGCCCTCGACGTCGTCGTCTGGTGGGTAGAGCAAGGTCCGGCCGACGACGAGCCCCCGCACCCCGGGCAGCCGCAGCGCCCGCGCCCAGCCCTCCTCGACGGCGGCGACGTCGTCCCCCACCTCGCCGCCGAGGACGAGGGTCGGCAGGGTGGAGGCGGCAGCCACCGCCTCCATGTCGGGCACGAGCGGCACCTTTAGCCACGTGTAGGCGGACGTGCCGCCGAGGCCGGCGGCGATGGCGACCGCGGTGACGACGGCCTCGGTGGTGAGCACGTTGGTCGACCGGCCCTCCACCCGCCGGGAGAGGAAGGGCTCGACCATGGCGACCCGCTCCGCGGCGGCGAGGGCGTCGACGGCGCGGGCTGTGGCCTCGAGGGTGCGCAGCGAGCCTGGGTCCTCCGGGTCGATCCGGAGCAGCGCCTTCCCGCCGTCCAGGCCGGACGCGACGATGGAGCGCACCGTGTAGCCGGTGAAGCGGTCGTCCATCTCGAAGCCGGCGCCCCGGAGCCCGCCGCGGTTCATCGAGCCGTAGACGAGCTTGCCGTCCAGCGCCCCGAGCAGGGTGAGGTCCTCGACGAGGTCGGGGGTGCCGAGGAAGCCGTGGACACCGGGGCGCGCCAGTGCTGCGACGCAACGGCGGAGCAGCTCGTGCCGGTCGCCCATCGCCATCGGGTCGCGGCCCGCGGCGAGCGAGCCCCGCGCCGGGTGGTCCGCCGCGATGACGATGAGCCGGGCGCCGGCCTTCGGCGGACGGCCGCGGGGCCGCTCCGCGAGGGCCTGGGCGATGCGCTCGGGCTCGTGCATCCGGAGGTCGCGGATCTCCTCGACGGTACGCACCTACACCGCCCGCCTCTCGACGTCCTGCGGGCGAGCGCCGCCGTCGAGCACCTCGCGGAGCTCCTCCTCGGTAGGCATGGCCGTCGAGCACTCGAGCCGGGCCGCGACGATCGCGCCGGCCGCGTTCGCCGCGGCGATCGTGCGCTCCAGCGGCCAGCCGGCGAGCAGCCCGTGGCACAGCGCGCCGCCGAAGGCGTCGCCCGCGCCGAGGCCGTTGACCACCTCGGTGGGGACGGGCGGGACCTCGACCCGCTCGTCCCGTGTCTTGGCCAGGGTGCCCCGCGGGCCCTGCTTGACGACGGCGATCTCGACCCCGGTGGCGAGGAGCGCGTCGGCGGCCCGGTCCGGCTCGCTCTCCCCGACGGCGACCTCGCACTCCTCGCGGTTCCCGACGGCGATGGTCACGTCCCGGAGGACGTCGCGGACGATGCCGCGGGCCTCCTCGGGGGAGTCCCAGAACATCGGCCGCCAGTCGAGGTCGAGGACGGTGTGCTCGCGGCGCGCCCGCGCCTCGAGGGCGGTGCGGTGGGCCGACCGCGAGGGCTCCTCCGAGAGCCCGGTGACCGAGAACCACATGACCCCCGCCTCGCGGACGGCGTCGACGGGGATGTCCTCGGGGCGTACCTGGAGGTCGGGGGCACTGGGCTCGCGGTAGAAGTAGAGCGGGAAGTGGTCCGGCGGAAACATCTCGCACAGCGTGATCGGGGTGTTGAGCTCGGGCGCGGTGATGACGAACTCGTCGCCCACGCCGAGGCGGACCATCTCGCGGCGGACGTAGCGCCCGAGCGGGTCGTCCCCCACCCCGGTGATGGTCGCGGCGGTGCGCCCGAGACGGGCGGCGGCGACGGCGACGTTGGTCGGGCTGCCGCCGAGGAACTTGCCGAAGGTCTCGACGTCCTCGAGGCCGACGCCGGTGGTCAGCGGGTAGATGTCGACGCCGCTCCGACCGAAGGTCAGGACGTCCGGACGCCGCTGCCCCGAGCTCGTCATCGCACTCTCCTCGTGGGTCGGTGGCCACGATTCTCACCCAGCCGACCGGTGCGGTCAACCGTTTGTCTGGACAAAACCCTGGGCAGAGGGCACCGGCCGACCTCGGGCGACGGGGCTGTGGGCGAGGGCGGCGGGGTGGCATTATGTGTATTTGTCCCGACAAGGTGCCGAGGAGAGCCATGACGAGGTCGTCCGAGCCGGCGGAGCGGCCGGCGGAGGTCTACCGTCCCCGGGTCCACCTCGACCGCACGAGTCCGGTGCCGCTCTACCACCAGATCGCCTCGGTGCTGCAGTCGGCCATCGTCTCCGGGGAGATCCCGCCGCACACCCGGGTCGAGAACGAGCTCGCGATGGCCGACCGGCTGCGGGTCTCCCGGCCGACGGCCCGCCGCGCCCTCCAGGAGCTCGTCGACAAGGGGATGCTCGTGCGCAAGCGCGGGGTGGGGACCGAAGTGGCACCGGAGGTCATCCGGCGCGCCGTCGAGCTCACGAGCCTCCACGACGACCTCGCGGCGGCCGGGCGCGAGCCCCGCACCGAGGTCCTCGACTACGAGGTGCGTCCGGCCGATGCCGACCTCGCACGCCGGCTCGGCCTCGCGGTCGGGCAGGAGGTCGTCCACGTCCGCCGGCTGCGCTACGCCGACGGCGAGCCCCTGGCCCTCATGACGAACGACATCCGCGCGGACCTCGCCCCGACCCGGGAGGACCTCGAGACCGACGGGCTCTACGCCTCCCTCCGGGCGCGCGGGGTCCGGCTCCGTCTCGCGCACCAGACCATCGGGGCCCGCCGGGCGACGGCGGCCGAGTCGCGCATCCTCCACGAGCCGGCGCGTGCGGCGGTGCTCACCATGGAGCGCATCGCGATCGCCGACACCGACACGGTCGTCGAGCTCGGCACCCACATCTACCGGGCCTCGCGGTACTCCTTCCAGACCACGCTCGTGGCGCACTGAGCCGGGTGCTCGAGGACATCAAGGACACCAACGCAGCCGCGCTCGGGCTCTACGCCGCGCTCGGTCTCACCGTCTACCGGCGGCGCGGGGTGCGGTTCGCCC
>DAHVRG010000322.1 GCA_027322565.1 Georgenia sp. | reverse complement strand
CCGGACTGGCCGACGTCGACCACGACGGCGGAGCGCGGCCCGGAGCGCAGGAGGAACCCGCTGCCCTGCCCGACGTCACACTGGACGGCGACCCAGTCCCCGGGGACCCCGGCGAGCAGGGTGCCGACCACGTTGCGCGGGCCGGGTGCGGCCGCGAGCAGGGCGACGACGCCCACCACCGCGACTGCCGCGACCCGGGCGCGCCGCCCCCGGCGGGCGATCACGACGGCGAGCACGGTGATGCCGGCGAGCAGTGCGGCACCGGCGAGGCCCGCGGGCCAGGGCACGCGGGAGCCCGGCAGGCCCGCCCAGCCGACCGCGACCCCGGCGATCCAGCCGGTGAACCAGCCGGCCGCCGTCGCCGCCGGCCCGGCCAGGGCGGGCAGCCACGGGGAGACGACGGTGGCGAGGACCCCGAGGACGGTGGCCGGCGGGACGGCGGGCGCGGCCATGACGTTGGCCGGGACGGCGTAGGTCGCGACGGCCGGCTCGAGCAGAATGATGACGGGCGCACAGCACACCTGGGCCGCCGCGGGGACGGCGACGACGTGGGCGAGGGTGCGGGGGATCCTCCGGGACAGGGCGCTCGCCCACGGCCCGGAGAGCACGACGAGGCCGGTGGTCGCGAGCACCGACAGCACGAAGCCGTAGGAGCGGGCGAGCCACGGGTCGAGGAGGAGCAGGAGGACGACCGTGGCGCAGAGCGCCGGCAGCGCCCGGGAGGGCCTCCCGAGGAGGAGGGCGGCGAGCGCGACGGCCCCCATGGTCGCGGAGCGCAGGACGCTGGCCTCCGGCCGGACGAGGACGACGAAGCACACGAGGACCACCCCGCCCACCCCGGCGCGCACCCAGCGCGGCGCCCAGCGCAGCGTGGCGAGCACCGTGCCGAGGACGATCGCCACGTGCGCCCCGGAGACCGCGGTGATGTGGGTGAGCGAGACGGTGCGCATCGCCTCGTCGAGCTCGGGCGGCAGGCGGGAGTCATCACCGACCGCGATGCCCGGGACCAGTCCCCTGGCCTGAGGCGGGGCGTCCGCCGCCGCGGCGACCAGACCGGCCCGCATCCGGTTCGCCACCCGGTGGTGGGCCGGCGGGGGCGCCTCGACCGCGTGCGGCCCGTGGGCGACGACGAGCGCGACGACGTCCTCCCCCGGCTCGACGGGGACGAGGCGCCCGGACAGGGCGACCCGCGCGCCGAGCTCGGCCTCCCGCCAGCTCGCGGGGGCGAGGACGAGCACCGGTGCGCGTGCCCGCGCGGTGAGCCCACGGCCCTCGACGACGTCCGCACGGAGCGCCACCGCCACCCGCTCGCCGCCACCACGCTCGGGCGGGGTCGGGATGGTCCGCGGGTCGCCGACCACCTGCCCGCTCACGGTGACGACCGCCCCGGCGGCCACGAGCTCACCGAGCAGCCCGGCGGCGCGCTGGTGCACCTGGGCGGCGACGGAGAGGAGGACGAGCGCCGTGACGACGAGCGCGAGTGCGGTCGTTGCCTGCGGGGTGGGCCCGGTGAGGTCCCGGTGCCGTCCGCTGCCGGGGCGTGGGCGGCGGTGCAGCGACCACAGCGCCCGCGCCGCCGGGACGAGGAGCAGGCCGGCCGGCGCGGCCGCGAGCTCCGGAGGCAGCAGCACGCCGCCGAACGCGGCCGCCCAGGCACCGAGCGCGGCGGGCACGAGCCGCAGGTCGAGCGTCACACCCGCACCCGGTCGCGGAGTCGCTCCAGGGTCGCCGGACCGATCCCCGATACCTCGAGGAGCTCGTCGACGGAGTGGAACGGGCCGTTCGTCTCCCGCCACTGGAGGATGCGCTGGGCGATAGCCGGGCCGACGCCGGGGAGCGTGTCGAGGGCCGCGAGGTCGGCGGTGTTGAGGTCGACGAGACCGGCGTCCGCCGGTCCGCCGCCCGACGTGCTCGGGCCACCCGTTGCTTCCACGCCACCCGGCCCACCGGCGCCCGCGGCTGCGCCGGGCGCCACCTCGCCCACCCGCGGGACGTACACCTGCTCCCCGTCGACCACCGGGCGGGCGAGGTTCACGGCGGAGAGCTCGGCGTCCTCCAGTGCCCCGCCGGCGGCCGCCACGGCGGCGGCGACGCGGGAGCCCGCCGGGAGCTCGACGACACCCGGCCGCTCGACCGCGCCCGCGACATGGACGACGGCGCCCGTGTGCGGCTGCTCGGCACCGGGCGGCCCAGCGTGCGGCGGTGGGCCGTCAGCGGGGTCAGTCACCGGGCCGGTCGCGTGCGCTGCCTCGGCGCCCGGCGGCGCGCCGTCGCCCGCCGCCCTGGCGGCGGACGCGGCGGGCCGTGAGGTGGTCCCGTCGCCTCGGCCGTCCGCGTCGGGCGCATCGCCCTGGCCGTGGCCGCCGTCGGCGGACGCTTCCAACCGGGGCACCGGCACGGCGTCGGAGGGCCCGTGCGCGATCGCACGCGCGACCACGGCACCCGCGAGGGCAGCGACGACGGCGAGCACCGCGACGACGGCCCGCCCCGAGACTGCCCACCGGCGCCCCGGTGGTGCCCGGTGGCCCGCTCTGCTCTCCCGCGGCCCCGGCTGCTCGCCGCCGACGATGCGGTCGAACTCCCGCCCGGCGGCGTCGTCCGGCTCGGGCCCCTCGTCGAGGTCGAGGTGTCCCGCCGTCGCGGTGTAGGCCCGGCGGGTCAGTGCCCGGAGCCGAGCCGCGGAGTCCGGCCTCCCCCGGCGCGTCGCACGCATGGTCGGACCGTACGGCGGGGGTCGGGTCCGGCGGACGGGACGTACCGCGGCCCGGGGACGCCGGTCCGCCGGTTCGGGATGGGGAGCAGCGTGGCGGCGGACCTCCGGACCGCCGAAGCCTGTCCGGCGGCGGTGCGGGGCGACACGTGGGGCCGCCCCGGTCAGCCCCTGTCGTGCTCCGCCCGGACGATGACGACGACCGGTGCCCGGGTGGCCACCCCGTGGCTCACCGAGCCGAGCAGCATGCTGGTGAGCCCGCCCCGGCCGCGGCTCCCCACGACGACGACGCTTGCCTCCTCGGCGGCCCGGACGAGCGCGCGGACCGGCCGCTCCCGCATGAGCCGCAGCTCGGCCTCGACGTCCGGGAACCGCTGCCGCCACTCCGCCAGCCGCTCGGCGGTGAGCCGGGCGACCTCGCCGGCCGCTCTCTCGTAGTGCGCAGAGATGCCCGCGTCGGGGAACTCGGGGAACGCCGCGTCGTGCTGCGCCCCCTGGACGACGACGAGCCGCGTCCCGCGCCGCCTGGCCTCCGCGAAGGCGTACTCCATCGCCTCGGGGGCGCCGTCCTCCGGGTCCATGCCCACGACGACGGGAGCGTCCGGGCCGGCGGTCGGTCGCGCGTTGACCACGACGACGGCGCACCGTGCGTGGGCGGCGACCTTCTGCGACACCGAACCGAGCAGGAGCTCCTCGGCGCCCCCGAGGCCCCGACGGCCGACGACGACCGCACCCGCCTGCCGCGACGCCGCCACGAGCGCGACCGCCGGGTCCTCGACGCCTGCCTCGGTGGTGACGGACAGGTCGGGGTGAGTGGCGCGGACGCGCTCCGCGGCCGCCTGGACGAGCGCCGTGCCCTGGGTCTCGGCCTCCGCCGGGGGCGCGAACTCCCACGCCCGGGCACGGGAGACCCACGGGAAGGCGTACAGGACGTGGAGACCGACGCCGCGGCGCACGGCCTCCTCGGCCGCCCAGTCGACGGCCACCTCGGCGTTCGCGGAGCCGTCGGTACCGACGACCACGCTGCCCGTGGGGAACTGCTCGCTCATCGCCACTCCTCACCCGGTCGGGTGGCACATCATGGCACGCGGCCGGCGGCACCCGCCGTCTCGCGCGGGACCGCCGGCCGCGGTGGGACCGTCACGCGCCCGGGTGGTACCGGCTCACGCCTGGACCGGGTGCGGGTCCGGGCCGTCGACGAGACCGCGGGCTCGTAGCGCCGGGATGATGCCCCGCACGAGGCGGGAGACGTCGGCCGGGATGGACCCGGGAAGCACGACGAAGCCGTCGGCAGCGCCCGCTTCGAGCCACTTCTCCATCGTCGTGACGACGTCGCCCACGGTCCCGACCGCCTCGAGTGCCCCGGCCCAGGCGCCGTCCCCGCCCGCGATGTCGGTCAGCAGGTCGGCGCGGGTGCGGGCGGACTCGTAGTCGGCGGCGATGACCGTACGCAGGTCGACGAGCACCTTGACCGGGCGGCGGCCTGCGGCGCGGGCCGCGGACCGCACGGCGTAGCGCAGCTCACGGGCCCAGGCCAGGTCGGACTCCCGCAGCCGCACGACGTCGGCGAGCTCGGCGGCCGCCGGCAGCTCCGCCTCCTCCTCGAAGGGCAGCACGACTGCCGGGCGCTGGCTGGACCGCTCCGCCGTCGTGCGGATGAGGTCCTCGAGCAGGTCACCGAGCTCAGGCAGCGCGGTGACGCCGCGTCCGTGGCCGCGGTTGACCTGGAGGCCCGGCCACGAGCCGCTCTTGCGGTTGAACTGGGCGAGCTCGGCGGCGATGGCAGTGTCCGCGCGGCCGAGCTGCACGCTCGGGACCAGGCCGGTCCCTCCGGCGCTCGGGCTGATCCGGCGGGCCGCCACGACGGGGTCGAGCCACGCGTTGGGTCGCGGGACGGCCTCGGAGCGGAGACGGAACCGCTCGCCCAGGGTGACGAAGGAGACGCCCCCCTTGTGGGCCGCCCGGGCGTAGGCGGCGAGGCGGACGAGGTTGGCCTGCTCCGCGGGCAGGCCGGTGGCGACGTCGCGGTCGCGCTCGGGGGCGCCGAGCCCGGAGAGGTCGAGGGCGATGGTCGCGGTGGTCGAGGTGGTATCGGTCGTGCGGGTCGGCAGGAAAGCAGTGGGCATGGCAGGACACCGTTCGGGTCAGCGGCGCCGGAGGCGCGCGAAGGAAGGGGACCTGGTCCGCCGGGTCCGGCGCCCGGTGTGTCACTCACCGGCGTCCGGGGGCTGGCCCAGGGGTGATGCGTCGGCGCGGGACGCGCGGAGGCATCGCGGGTATGTCTCAGGCGGACATACAGGGGCGAGCCCACATGCACATGCAACGGCCGCTGCGGCTGGTGATCTGCCGGGGGCTGCTGTGGTGCGTGGTCATCGCCGTTCTTCCTTCGTGCTCAGCACCGCTTCGGTGCACTGCGTTGCCCCGCACTCCGCGGGACCAGGTCTTCACCCGGGGCACCCAGCGCACGTGGCGGGTTGCCGACCAGCAAGCCGGGGCTTAGCGCACACGAGGTGCGCACTGGCGCTCTGAACCTGAGGCTGACCGTAGCCGCGCCGAACTTCACGTGTCAACTGTGCCGGCGCGTGTCGGCCCCCGGACACGCCGACAGCCCACCTCCTGCAGGAGGTGGGCTGTCGGTACGAGCTCGCCCCCGAAGGGAGGCGGGCGCCCCTGAAGGCGGCGTCAGGCCGGCACGACGTTGACCAGCCGCGGCGCGCGCACGATGACCTTGCGGACCTCGCGGTCCCCCAGCGCCCGCTTGACGCCGGCGGTCTCCAGCGCGAGCCGCTCGAGCTCGGCCGCGTCGATCGACACCGGGACCTCGAGCTTGTCGCGCAGCTTGCCCGCGACCTGGACGACGCAGGTCACCGTGTCCTCCACGAGCAGCTCCGGGTCCGCCTCCGGGAAGGGCTCGTAGGTCAGCGACTCCTCGTGCCCCAGCCGCCGCCACAGCTCCTCGGAGATGTGCGGGGCGATCGGGGCCAGCATGAGCAGCAGCGGCTCGACCGCCTCACGGGGCGTGCGCTCCAGGCCGGTGAGGTGGTTGTTGAGCACGATGAGCCGGGCGATGGCGGTGTTGATCCGCATCGCCGACATCTCCGTCTCGACCTCGTCGACGGTCTTGGCGACCAGCCGGCGGGTCTCCTCGTCGGCGGGGTCGTCGGTGACGAGCAGCTCACCGGTGTGCTCGTCGACGACGTTGCGCCACAGCCGCTGGAGGAACCGCTGGGAGCCGACGACGGCGCGCGTGTCCCACGGGCGGGAGTCGTCCAGCGGCCCCATCGACATCTCGTACACGCGGAAGGTGTCGGCGCCGTAGGCCTCGTACATCTCGTCCGGCGTGACGATGTTCTTCAGGGACTTGCCCATCTTCCCGTACTCGCGGAAGACCTGCTGGCCCTGCCAGCGGTAGGTCACGTCACCGGAGCCGTCCGCGGCCGGGACCTCCTCGACCTCCTCGGCGGGCACGTACTGCCCGCGGGCGTCGGCGAAGGCGTAGGCCTGGATGTAGCCCTGGTTGAAGAGCTTGTGGAAGGGCTCGGAGCTGGCGACGTGCCCGAGGTCGAAGAGCACCTTGTGCCAGAAGCGGGCGTACAGCAGGTGCAGCACGGCGTGCTCGACGCCACCGACGTACAGGTCGGCGCCCCCGCACGGCTTGCCCTCGCGCGGACCCATCCAGTACTGCTCGTTGGCCGGGTCGACGAGGCGCTCCTCGTTGTGCGGGTCGAGGTAGCGCAGCTCGTACCAGCACGAACCCGCCCAGTTGGGCATGGTGTTGGTGTCGCGGCGGTAGGTCTTCGGGCCGTCGCCCAGGTCGAGTTCGACGGTCACCCAGTCCTCGGCACGGCCCAGCGGGGGCTCCGGTGAGGAGGTCGCGTCGTCGGGGTCGAAGGTCCGCGGCGAGTAGTCCGGCACCTCGGGCAGGTCGACGGGGAGCATCTCCTCGGGCAGGGCGTGGACCCGGCCCGCCTCGTCGTAGACGACGGGGAACGGCTCGCCCCAGTACCGCTGGCGGGAGAAGAGCCAGTCGCGCAGTCGGTAGGTCGTCCGGGCCTCGCCCAGTCCCTTGGACTCCAGCCACCGGGTGATGAGCGCCTTGGCCTCGTCGGTGGGCAGGCCGTCGAGGGAGATCTCGTCGTTGGCGGAGTTGATCGTCGCGCCGTCGCCCGTCCAGGCACCGCCCTCGAAGTCCGCGGGCGGCTGGACGGTGCGGACGATCTCCAGGTCGTAGGTCCGGGCGAACTCGTGGTCGCGCTCGTCCTCGGCCGGGACCGCCATGATGGCGCCGGTGCCGTAGCCCATGAGCACGTAGTCGGCGACGAAGACGGGGACCTGCTTGCCGTTGGCCGGGTTGGTGGCGAAGGCACCGGTGAAGACGCCGGTCTTGGCGCGCCCGTCCTCCTGGCGCTCGGCCTCGGTCTTGGCCGCGGCCTGGGCGCGGTAGGCGGCGACCGCCTCGGCCGGGGTGGCGTACCCGCCGGTCCACGACTCCTTCGTGCCCGCGGGCCAGGTGGCGGGGACGGCGTCGTCCACGAGTGGGTGCTCGGGCGCGACGACCATGAAGGTCGCGCCGAACAGCGTGTCCGGCCGGGTGGTGAAGACCTCCAGCGCGAGGTCCGTGGCCCCGCCCTCGGCCTCACCGGCGCTCACCCGCGAGGGCAGCGCGAAGCGGACGACGGCGCCCTCGGAGCGGCCGATCCAGTTACGCTGCATCGCCTTGACCTTCTCCGGCCAGTCGATGTGGTCCAGGTCGTCCACCAGGCGGTCGGCGTAGGCGGTGATCCGCATCATCCACTGGCGCAGGTTGCGCTTGAACACGGGGAAGTTGCC
>DAHVRG010000317.1 GCA_027322565.1 Georgenia sp. | reverse complement strand
CCCTCGGCGCCCTCCTCGGGGCCACCGACCCGGTCGACATCCCGCGGGAGGCCCTGGCGGCGCTCGGTGCGCCGGCCGACCTGCTCGGGGACGACACGCGCCTTACGGCGGACAACGTCGCCGAGCTCATGCTCAACGGCGTGTACCGCCACGTCGCCGACCCGGCCGCCCAGGACGAGTTCTTCGAGCTCGCCGCCTCGGCGATCTTCGCGCGGGCCATGTCGGGCGGGGCGGACCCGGCCGCCGTGCTCGCCGCGCTCGTCGACGCAGCGGACGAGGGGCGGGTGCACGCGTGGTCCGCGCACGAGGAGGAGCAGCAGCTGCTCGCCGGCACCGTCCTCAGTGGGGAGCTGCGCGGTGACGACGGCAGCGGGTCACCGGTCGTCGGCGTGTACCTCAACGACCTCAGCGCCGCGAAGGTCGCCTACTACCAGCACATGGACGTCGAGCTGGTCACCGAGCGGTGCCACGCGAACGGTGCGCAGGACCTCACCCTGAGGATCGCGCTGGCGTCGGGCGCACCGGAGGACGCCGCGGACCTGCCGGCGGCGGTCGTCGGCGCGGGCAACGTCGTCGCCCCGGGTGACATGCGTTCCAACCTCCTGGTCTACGCCCCCACCGGGGGACGCATCACCGACGTGCGCGACCCCGACGGCGAGGTCGAGGTGCTCCCGCAGGTCCATGACGGGCAGGTCGTCGTCGGGCGGCGGGTGACCCTCGCTCCCGGCGAGACGGTCACCACGGAGGTCGACATCACGACGGGGCCCGGCTTCACCGGCGACGCCCTCCTGCGGACGACGCCCGGTCCGGGCGGTGGGAAGTTCAGCTCTTCCGCGTTGACATGTCGACAGTAGCCGATAACCTGACCGGGACCGATCACAGTCAACGGTCTTGACGACCGCTTTGGGGGGAAGCACTCATGATTCGACGCGCTCTGGCGAGCCTTTTCGCCGCTGCGTTGCTCGTTCTTGTGCCGAGCACAGCATTCGGGTACGCCGACGACGACTTCGAGATCGGGGTCAGCACGACGAACCCGGCACCGGGCGAGACCTTCACGGTGACCATCACGGCACCGACGGGCACCGACGTCACGCTCACGATCACGTCGGACGACGTCTCCGACGACGCCATCCAGATCGCCGGCACCAAGGCGCTCACCAAGACCGCTGTGGACGGTCAGGCCGTCTTCGGTGTCACGCTGAGTGAGGAGGGCTCCTTCACTCTCGTGGCCACCGACGCCGAGGGCAATGTCATCGACACGGCCACCGTCGTCGTGGGCGACGGTGCGGACGACGACGCCGGTGCTCCGGGCGGCACCGACGAGGACGCGGCAGGCCCCAGCCTGCCGGAGACCGGTGCCACCGCCACCCCGCTCGTCATCGGTGGCGCGATCCTGCTCCTGGTCGGAGGTGCGGCACTCTTCATCGCCCGCCGCGGCAAGGTCTCTGCCTGACGCCCCGTACGTCACGACCGTCCGAAGGGCCCCTGCGAGCTCCGCAGGGGCCCTTCGCCGGTACTGCCGGGGGAGTGAGGACGTGAGACGCACTCGACGTCGCGGAGTGGCCCTGCTCGCGGCCTGCGTGTGGGGTGCACTCCTCGGCGGCTGTGGCACCGCCGAGCCGCCACCGGGCGGTGCGACAGCGCCCACCACGGGCGCCGTGGAGGCCTGGGACGTCGATGACTACGCCACGGAGCTCGTCGACCTCACCAACGCGGCCCGCGCCGAGCGCGGGTTGCGGCCGCTCGACGAGTCGCCGTGTGCGCGCCAGGCCGCCCTGGAGCGGGCGGCCGCGCTCGTCGGGGCGGAGGAGCTCGAGCACGCGCCCCTCGCGCCGGTGATCGACGCCTGCGCGCCCCGCACCACGGCCGCCGAGAACCTCGTCAGCAGCGCTGCCGGCCCCGCCGACGTCGTGGACGCATGGCTCGGTTCTGCCGGCCACCGCGCGAACATCGTCGACCCGGGCCTCACGGAGCTCGGTATCGGCTGCGTCCGGAACGACGGCGAGCTGCTCTGTTCCCAGGTCTTCCTCGGTCCGTGACCGACCGACCCGGCCGTGCACCCCGCTGAACGGCCCCGTCCGCTGCTCCCGAGGTGACCCCATGCCCTCCCGTCCACCCCGTCGGCTCTCCCTCGCGGGGGTCGGCGCCCTCGTCCTCCTCAACGTCGTCCTCGTCGGGCTGCTGCTCACCCGCCCGACGCCGCCGCCCGTGGAGGAGCCGGACGTGTCCGCATCGTCCGCAGCGCGCGAGGGCGAGGCCGAGGAGACATCGGCGCCCCGGACCAAGACGTCTCCCGAGCCACTGCCGACACCCGCCGTCCGGGTCGAGCCGGCCCGGCGTCTG
Organism: Georgenia sp.; assembly: GCA_027322565.1. Classification (GTDB taxonomy): domain Bacteria; phylum Actinomycetota; class Actinomycetes; order Actinomycetales; family Actinomycetaceae; genus Oceanitalea. The sequence continues at coordinate 5,298 of DAHVRG010000317.1, read as the reverse complement.
CTGGCCGACGCCGACGAGCGGGTCGCGTGGCGGGCGACGGTGGGGGACTGCGAGAGCCAGGGGTCGCTCGAGCACACGACCGACGGTGGTGAGACCTGGGAGGAGCTCCCGCTCGAGCTCGCGCCGATCGGCCGGATCCGGGTCCTCGGCGTGCAGCGGCTGTTCGTCATCGGCGGCGCAGGCGACTGCGAGCCGACCTACCGGGCCTCCGCGAGCGGAGGCGCGAGCTGGACGACGAGCGACGAGTACCTCGTCGGGTCCTGGTACCTCCACCCGGACGACGGCGACGCCATGTTTGCGCCGGTCGGTGAGGTGGACACACCGTGCGGTGTCGCCGGGCTCGCCGGCCTGGACGCGGCCCACGCGGCTGTGCTGTGCACCGACGGCAGCCTCCGGCTTACCGACGACGGCGGGGCCGGCTGGCGGGAGTCCGCACCGCCGGTGGAGGCAGCGGCCGTCGGTGTCGCGGACGAGGGCTACGTGCTCGCCGGTGCCACCGACACGTGCGGGGACGCCGTCGCCTTCGTGCTGACTGACGTCACCGGCGCACCGGTCACCGCCCCGTCCTGTCTCGACACGGCAGCGGGGGCCACCGGCGACCTCGCCGTCTCCGCCCGCGGAACCGGCGTGTGGCTCTGGGCGGGTGACGAGGTGTCGGTCCTCGACGTCGCGTAGCTCAGCGACGCAAGGCCGTCATCCGCTCACCGGGCCACGTCGACCGCTTGGCGGCATGGCTGGGCGGTGCGGCCCGGCGGCCGGAACGCCCGTTGCCCGAGGCACGTGACCCGGAGGAGCGCACGGGCTCCTCCCGGCTGTAGTACTCGTAGGCGTACCGGTCGCGCTCCTTGCGCTGCACCTTGTTGACGACGACGCCGAGCACGTGGGCGTCGACCTTCTCCAGCGCCTCCAGGGACGTGCGCAGCTGGTGCTTGTGGAGCCCGTCGGCGCCGGCGACGACGAGGGCGCCACCGACGAGCTTGCTCAGGACCGCCGCGTCGGTGACCGGCAGCAGCGGCGGGCTGTCGATGACGATGACGTCGTAGCTGCCGGCCAGCTCGCCGAGCAGCCGCGACATCGCGCGCGAGCCGAGCAGCTCGCTCGGGTTCGGGGGCACCTGGCCGGAGGCGAGGACGTCCAGCGAGCTGTCCCGCCAGGGCTGGACGACGTCGGCGAGCTCGGCACGGCCGATGAGCACCGTGGTCAGCCCGACGTTGCCCTCGAAGCCCATGTACTTCGCGATGCTCGGCCGACGCAGGTCGGCGTCGACGAGGAGCACCCGTGCCCCGGCGTCGGCGAGCGAGGCCGCGAGGTTGATCGCCGTGGTCGTCTTGCCCTCGCCCTGCACGGAGGAGGTGATGACGATGGAGCTGGGGCGGTCGCCGAAGTCGACGAACTGGAGGTTGGTGCGGAGCCGGCGGACGGCCTCGGCACGCAGGCTCATCCGGTCATCGTGCATGAACACCGGGTGGTCGGCCGCGGACTCGTCGACCGGCACGGTGGCGAGGGCGGTGGCATCGGTGATCGCCGCGACGTCCGCCTCGTTGCGCACCTTGGTGTCGAGGACCTCCCGCAGCAGCGCGAGGCCGATGCCGAGGAGCAGACCGAGGACGGCGCCCAGGGCGAGGTTGCGGGTGGTGTTGGGCGACGACGGCGACTCCGAGACCTCGGCCTCGCTGAGCATCGTGGCGCGGACCGACTCCGTGCCGTCCGGCCGCTCGGGGGAGAGGCCACCGACGGTGACGGACAGCTGGTCGGCGACCGCATTGGCGAGGTCGCGGGCCAGCGCCGGATCCTCGTCGGTCGCGGAGATGACGAGGATGGTCGTCTCGGCCGCGACGGTGACGTCGAGCGCACGGGCCACCTCCCGGGCGTCGGCCTCGAGGTTGAGCGTCTCCGCGACCGGCTGCAGCACCAGCGGTGACTGGGCGACCTCCGCGTAGGACGCCATCTGCTTCTCGGTGAAGGTCGAGCCCTGCGCCAGGTCCGAGAACGACTCCCCGCCCTGGACCGCGAAGAACATCCGTGTCGAGGACGTGTACTGCGGCGTCATGAGCAAGGTGGCGGCCGCGGTGGCGGCGAGCACGAGCAGGGTGGTGACGGCGACGGTGAGCCATCGGCTCCGCAGCACGTCGAGGTAGTCGCCCAGTTCCATTCAGTCCCCCGTTCTGGTCATTCCGAAGCATCCTTCCACAAGGGCATCGGCCCCTCCCTGGTCACGCCGTGCCGTCATCGGCACCTTCTGCGTCATGGGTCCGGGCGTGACGTCGCTGGATGACGCTCGCGACGAGGAGCAGGGCCAGGTAGCCCAGGGCCGACCCGACGGCGGCGCCCATCGCGCCGTGCCGAGGCATGAGGACGACGTACAGCAGCAGCGAGACACCCAGGCCGGAGACCTCGGCGACGGAGACCGCGCCGGGCAGGCCGCGGGCGATCATCAGTCCCTGCTGGATGCGGGTGCCTGCGTACAGCACCGCGCCGACGGCGAGCGGCAGCAGCAGCCGCTGCGCCGAGCGGTACTCGGCGGGGAGCCAGTGCTCGATGACGACGAAGGTGACGGCGCACAGGCCCGCGGTGACCGCGACGGCCCCGACGAGGGCCCACATGACCATGCGCCGCCGAGGTCCGCGGGCGCCCGTGGCCCGCCACCTCCCGAGCGAGGCGTCGACCCACTGCTGGATGGGCCACGTGCCGACCTCCATGATGGTTGCGACCGCGACGTAGCGGCCCAGCTCTGCCGGGGTCGAGAGGAACGGGAGGAGCAGGCGGTCGGACTTGAGCAGGGCGGTGTTGCCGAACGACGCGGGAAGCAGCCGGAGCCCCTCCCGGCGGACCCGCGAGAGGTCGACCGGCGACGCGTCCCGCCCGAGCGGCTCCCGCGTGCTCCACCGCCGGGCGATGAGGGGAGCGGCGAGCCCGGTCGCGGCATAGGCGGCGAGCCAGGCTGCCGAGCTGTCGACGTCGAGGAGGAAGAGTGCGGTCCCGGAGGCGAGGAGCGCGAGCTGGGTCCCGAGGAGGGTCGAGACGAACGGCCCCGTCGACCGGCTGGCGATATAGGCGATGCGGACCTTCCGGATCGCGGTGTTCGCGCGCATGTAGACGGCGCTGCCGAGGGCGAGGGCCGCCAGCGGCCAGCTGCCGCGCAGGGCCAGCACGCCGGCGAGCAGCACGAGAGCCCCCATGCAGACCCACGCGGTGCGGGTCAGGGCGGTGAGGTCCCGGTAGGCGGAGGCGAAGGTCGCCGTCGTCCGGCTCGCCGCGTACGGGCGCTCGACGCCGAGCAGGCCGAGGACGGTCGTGACGTAGGCGAGCTGGAGGAAGAAGGCGAGGAAGCCACGATCCTCCGGTGCCAGCACATTGGACGACAGGAGGTTCATGACGAAGGCGGTGACCGCCGTCGTCAGCTGTCCCAGCACGAGGGCGAGTGCCGGGTGCCGGAGGTGGGCGGCCACGGCGGTACGGGGAGCGGAGGCGGACCGCACGCTAGGTCCCGCTCTCGGCACGGAAGGACGGGCGTCGGGTCCGACGGGGGCCGACGGACTCCAGCACGGCCGCGAGCTGCTGGGCGTGGAGGTCACGAGCGAAGACGTCGGTCGCCAGCCGCCGGGCCGCGCGGCCGGCAGCCCGTGCCTGCTCCGGACGGTCCATCAGCGTGCTCAGGGTGCGCAGCGCGGCGCCGGCATCGTGCGGGTCGAGCACGACGCCGGCACCGCTCTCCTCCAGCAGGTCGGCCTGCCAGCCACGGTGGTTGATCGCCACCGGGCGGCCGGCCGCGAAGGCGTCGAAGACCTTGTTGGCGCTGTTCGCCCAGAGTGCCTCGACCGGGGCGACGGTGGAGAGACACACGGTCGCCGCGGCGTACACCTGCCCGATCTCCGTCTTCGGCCGCGGGGCGAGCAGGAAGAGGTTCCGGTCCAGCACCCCGGCCTCCGCGGCCCTGCGCCGCACGAGCTCCCGCTCGGCACCGTCACCCATGATGAGGAACCGGTACTCCGGGCGGGAGGAGAGCGCCTCGCGAGCCAGCCGGACGACGTAGCCGACGTCGTTTACCCGGCCGAGCGTGCCGCAGTACACGGCCAGGGGCCGGGTGCCGAGCCAGTCGAAGGACTCACGTAGCTGCCGACCCTCCTCCGGGGTGGCGGTGAACAGGTCCAGGTCCGCCGAGTTGGGGATGACGGTGACGTGGGAGGACGGGTAGCCCCGGGCGACGACCCCGGCCGCCATGTCGGGGGAGAGGGCGACGATGTGATCGGCGCGCGCGTAGGCGAACCGCTGCAGGCCCCAGGCCAGGGTCCGGGCGACGGGGTTGCGGAGCACGCCGAGCGCGATCGGCACCTCGGGCCACAGGTCACGGACCTCGAACACCAGCGGGGTCGACCGCCCCAGGAGTGCCCAGCGCGCCGGCAGCGCGATCGTCAGTGGGGTGCTGCTCGCGAACACGACGTCGCCGCGGAGCCGGCGCGCACGGGCGCCCGCCCGCGCGGCGAACGTCGCGAAGGCCGAGAGCCGCTGCCGGTGGGAGAGGCGGTTGCTGTAGGGGACGAAGGTGCGGTGGACACGGATCCCGTCGACCTTCTCCACCCGCCAGCCGGGGAACGCGTGCTGCGGGTCGCGCGCCGTCGTGACCATGTGCACCTCGTGCCCGCGGGCCACGAGCCGGCGAGCCATCTCGTACGAGCGGATCGAGCTCGCGGCGTCCCGGGTGTTGAAGTACTGGTGGAGGTAGACGATCCGCATGGCGCGTGGTCCCTGGGGCAGGTCGGTTGTCATGGTCGGTAGCTGCTCACCACGGGCCGGCGCTTGCCGGACCGGAGGACGGGGATGCCGTCGACGCGCTCGACCGCGACGGCAGCGGAGGCGCCGAGGACGCCGCGGAGCTCGGTCACGATGTCGTCCGTGGCGACGTCGGGCAGGGCGTTGAGGCGCAGGATGTAGGTGCCGCGGTCGGTCTGTTCGAGCTGGGCCTGGTGGATGCCCGGGTACCTCCAGAAGAAGGCCACGAGGATGTGCGGTGAGACGGGACGGTCCTCGGTGTCGAAGATCTGGTCGGCTGTCCGCCCCTCGACGCGTGCCAGGCGGGTTCGGTCCGGGGAGCCGTCCGGCGACAGGGCGAAGCGACCCAGGTCACCCGTGTCGTAGCGGATGAGCGGCATCGCGTAGTTGTGGAGGTCCGTGACGACGATTCGGCCGAGCTCGCCGTCGTCGACCGGCGTGTCCGCATGCAGCTTGAGGATCTCGACGTGGGCCGTGGCCCGGTTGAGCGTGTACTCGGGTCTCCCGGGATCGAGCTGCTGGCCGAGG
>DAHVRG010000309.1 GCA_027322565.1 Georgenia sp. | reverse complement strand
GCGCGGGCGTGGACGGCCTTGGTGATCGCGGAGAAGTACGGGTTCGCCAGGTCCGGGATCGCCAGGCCGATGTTGCCGGTGCGGCCGGTGGCGAGGTCACGGGCCGCCCGGTTGGGCCGGTACCCGAGGCGCTCGGCGGCGTCGAGCACCCGCCGCCGGGTGGCCGGCAGGACCTTCTCCGGTGCGGTGATGGCACGGGAGACCGTCGAGACCGACACGTCGGCAAGACGGGCGACGTCTTCGGCTGTGGCTCGCATCACACCTCCTCGTGGATGCGTGCCATGGTGCATGCGCTCGTGCAAGGACGTCAAGCACCGTGTCCCGATCGTGACCTCTGCCGGGTACGGAACCGCTGGTTACCAGGCCTGACGGGCCACCCGTGCAGCGTGACGATGCATGCAAGCCTTTGCACGGAGCGGTCATCGGAGCGGTCATCGGAACGCCGGACGGGCGCCCGGGCCGACGCCCGCCAGACCGGCGGCGCCTCACCAGTCGTGGACGGAGCCGTCCAGCCGCCGGGCGACGGGCAGGTACTTCGGGTCGTACGGGAACCGTTCCGCGAGCCGCTCGTCGTACTCGACCCCCAGACCGGGCTCCTCGGAGACGTGGAGCATGCCGTCGGCGAAGCTCGCCCCGCCGCGGAACACCTCGAGCGTCTCGGGAGCGAAGGCCATGTACTCCTGGATCCCGAAGTTCGGGATGGCGGTGTCCACGTGCACCGCGGCGGCGAGCGACACGGGGGAGAGGTCGGTCGGCCCGTGGGAGCCGCTGCGCACCTGGTAGAGCGCGGCGAGGTCGAAGATCCGGCGCAGGTGGGTGATCCCTCCGGAGTGGGAGACCGACGTGCGTACGTAGTCGATGAGCTGCTCGGTGATGAGCTGCTGCACGTCCCAGATGCTCGTGAGCACCTCGCCCACGGCGATGGGCGTCGTGGTGTGCTGCCGGATCAGCCGGAAGCTCTCCTGGTTCTCCGCGGGCGTCGGGTCCTCCATCCAGAAGAGGTGGAGCTCCTCGACCTCCTTGCCGAAGCGGGCCGCCTCTATCGGCGTGAGCCGGTGGTGGACGTCGTGCAGCAGGTGGAAGTCGAAACCGAACCGTTCCCGGACCTCCCGCAGGTAGCGGGGTGCGAAGTTCAGGTACTGCTCGGTCGACCACGGCTGCTCCTCGGGCAGCGCGGTGGCGGCTGGTTCGTAGATGAGCCCCTTGCGCACGCCGTAGGAGCCGGCCAGGCCCGGTACCCCGGTCTGGGCGCGGATCGCCTGGTAGCCGGCGTCCTTGAAGCGGGCGATGTCGTCGAAGAGCTCGGCGAGGTCGGACCCGCTGGCGTGGCCGTAGACCAGCACGGCGTCACGGGAGCGTCCGCCCAGCAGCTGGTAGACCGGCAGCCCGGCCACCTTGCCCTTGATGTCCCACAGGGCGATGTCGACGGCGGCGATCGCCGTCATCGTCACGGGGCCCCGGCGCCAGTACGCCCCTCGGTAGAGGTACTGCCAGGTGTCCTCGATCCGCGCCGGGTCCCGGCCCACGAGCAACGGGGCGACATGGTCGCGCAGGTAGGCGGCGACGGCGAGCTCGCGGCCGTTGAGCGTGGCGTCACCCAGGCCGGTGACGCCGTCGGACGTCGTGATCCGCAGCGTGACGTAGTTGCGGCCGGGGGCGGCGACGAAGACGTCGACCTTCTCGATCGTGCTCATGGACCTCTCCGAGCTGGACGGTGACGTGGGGCGGCGCAGAGCCGCGCACGACGTCGACCGACCTGCACGCCGCGGGGCGGCTGGGGCACGACGGCGAGCTCCGGCACCCAAGCGCACGGTAGCGGACCGCCGGTGTCGACGGGCACACCCGCGGCGAGGAGGCCGCTGCCAGGGGCGCCCCGCCGGCAGCCGGCCCGCCGCCGGCTCGGTGGCGGGTGGCCGGCGGCCCGCCGGCCCGCGGCCCGGCGCTCACCGGCCGGCGGCGTACCCCTGCATCCCGCGCGGGTTCGCGGCCGCGGCGAGCAGCCCGGTCTCCGGGTCCCGGGTGACCGCGGACAGCCGGCCCAGCGTCCAGTCCCCCGCGCGGGTCACGCGGTGGCCGCGCCGTTCGAGCTCGGCGATGACGTCCGCGCCGAGCCGGTCCTCGACGACGGCACGGCCCGGGTCCCAGGTGCGCGGCCAGAACGAGTCGGGCATCGAGCGGGTGTGGAAGGCCGGGGCGTCGATGGCCTGCTGCGGCGCGTAGCCACCGACGAGGGTGCGCAGCAGGTAGAGCAGCTGCCACTGGTCCTGCTGGTCACCCCCGGGTGAGCCGAGCGCGGCCACCGGTCGCCCGTCGCGGAGGACGAGGGTGGGCGTCAGCGTCGTGCGGGGCCGTCGCCCGGGCTCCAGCGACGACGGCGCACCCTCCTCCAACCACGTCATCTGGAGCCGGGTGCCGAGGCAGAACCCCAGCTCGGGAACCGCCGGGGAGGACTGCAACCACCCACCCGACGGCGTCGCGGAGATCATGTTCCCCCCACCGGTCGACGACGTCGACGTGGCAGGTGTCCCCTCGCTGCTCGCCGGTCGGGCTCACCGTGGGCTCGCCGACGCCCTCGGTGCCCGGCGCGTACGTCTGCCGGAGCGGCGGGCGGAAGGGCTGGACGCCGGGGACGTGGCCGGGACGGAGCTCGTGGGAGGCGGTCTCGCCGATGAGGGCTCGGCGCTCGGTGGCGTAGCCGGGGGAGAGGAGCACGTCGAGCGCGTCCCGAGCCGCGGCGGCGTCGCCGTAGTAGGCGTCGCGGTCGGCGAGGGCGAGCTTGAGCACCTCGAGGACGGTGTGTGCGCCGTCGGGGGTCGAGGGGTCGAGGAGGGCGTCGTCGAGTCCGTCGAGCACGGTGAGCATCTGGAGCAGGGCGGGCCCCTGGCCCCACGGCCCGGTCTTGGCAACCGTGTGGCCCCGGAACTCGGCGGTGACGGCCGGTTCGTAGGACGCGGCGAAGGCGGCGAGGTCCTGCGCGGTGACGACCCCGGCGTAGGTCCCGCCGTCGGAGTGACGGTGCGGCCGGGCGGCGAAGGCGGCGACGGCCTCGGCGACGAAGCCCTCGCGCCACGCCCGGCGCGCGGCCTCCACCCGGGCGACCCGGTCGGTGGCGGCAGACCCGGCTGCGACCAGCCGCTGGAGCGTGCGCGCGTAGGTGGGGTTGCGGACGAGCTCGCCCGGCCTCGGGACCCGACCGCCGGGAAGCCAGAGTGCCGCGGAGGTGGGCCAGTGCTCGGTGAAGAGCCGTTCGACCTGGGCGATCGTGCGGCAGGTCGAGGCGAGGACGGGGTGGCCGTCGCGCGCGTAGCCGATCGCCGGGGCGAGGACGTCGGCGAGCTCCCAGGTGCCGTGGTCGCGCAGCAGCAGCAGCCAGGCGTCGACCGCGCCGGGGACCGCCGCGGCGAGTGCCCCGGCACCCGGGACGAGCTCGAGGCCGAGACTGCGGAAGTGCTCGCGGGTGGCGCCGGCGGGTGCGGGGCCCTGGCCCATGAGGACCACCGGCCGGCCCGGGTCGTCCGCCGTCGCGAAGATCGCCGGCATGTCGCCGCCCGGGCCGTTGAGGTGCGGCTCGACGACGTGGAGGACGAACCCGGCGGCGGTCGCGGCGTCGAAGGCGTTCCCGCCGCGCTCCAGCACCGACTGGGCGGTCGCGGTGGCGATCCAGTGTGTCGAGGCGGCCATCCCGAAGGTGCCCTGGAGCGTCGGACGGGTGGTGAAGGCGGCCGGGGGAGTGAAGGCGGACGGCATCCCCCGAGGCTAGCGAGGCTCCTCCGTGGCCCCGCCGTCAAGAACTGCGCTGTCGCCAGAAAGTGCGCTGTCGCCAAGAAGTGCGCTGCCGCGAGAGCTCACTTTGTCGCGAGAGCTCACTTTGCGGCGAGAGCTCGCTTTGCGGCGAGAGCGCAGGTCCTGACAGTCAGGACAGGACGTCCTTCGTGGTGAACCGGCCGTAGGCGAGTGCCCCGAAGACGACGACGTAGCCGAGCTGGAGGAGTGCGTTGTCGGCGAAGGAGTCCCACCGCACCGGGTTCCGCAGCAGGTCGACGAAGCCCAGCCAGTGCTCGCTGAGCAGCCACGGGTGCAGCCAGGCGATCTGGTCCAGCGATCCGAGCACCTGGACGACGATGGCGAGCACGGCGGTCGCGGCCATCGCGCCGACCGGCACGACGGTGAGCGTCGAGAGGAAGAGCCCGACCGCGGCGAGCCCGAGGAGTGACACGGTCACGTAGCCCGCGACGAGCAGCGCCCGCCACAGCGCCTCCCAGGCGCCGATGGTGTCCCCGGACAGCAGGGTCACCGGGCCGACCGGGAACAGCGCGGCACCGATGACCGACCCGACGACGACGATGCTCAGCGTCGCCGTGAGGCAGAACGCAGCCACTCCGACGAACTTCACCAGAAGCAGCCGCCCCCGCTCGACCGGTGCGACGAGCAGGTAACGCAGCGTCCCGAGGCTCGCCTCCCCGGCGATGGTGTCCCCGGCGACCACCCCGACGGTGAGCGGCAGGAACAGCGGGATGGTGACGACGAGCCCGGTGATCGAGACGAACAGCCCGTTCTGGGTGACCCGGTCGAGGAAGGGCGGTCCGTCACCGGGCTCGACAGGTTCGGCGGCGACCTTCAGGACGACGGCGATGAGCACCGGGATCGCGACGAGCGCGGCGAGCATCGCCCAGGTGCGTCGCCGGCGGAGCACCAGTGCCAGCTCGGAGGCGAGGAGCGCCCTGCCACCGCCCCGGGGCCCGCTCTCGGACGCCGTCTCGCCGGGCACCGTCTCACTGGGCAACGTCGAACCCCTCCCCGGTGAGCGCGACGAACCGGTCCTCGAGCGTCTCCTGCTCCACCCCGAAGCCGCGCAGCCGCACCCCGGCCGCCACGAGCGCGGCCGCGACGTCCTCCGGGAGCGGAGCGGTCCCGTCGGGCAGCTCGGCCCGCACGACCCCGACGTCGTCGGAGGAGGTCACGTCGTCGTCGGAGACGAGGCCGAGCCGGGCGAGCTCGTCGCGGGCGAGGCCCGGGTCCGGGGTGAGGACGCGGAGCCGTGAGCGACCGAGTCCGCGGAGCTCGGTGAGGCTGCCCTGCGCGACGAGCCTGCCCTGGCGCATGACCGCCGCGTGGCTGCAGACCTGCTCGACCTCGGCAAGGAGATGGCTGGAGACGACGACGGTGGTGCCGTCGTCGGCGAGCGACCGGACGAGGTGGCGGACCTCGCGGGTGCCCTGCGGGTCGAGCCCGTTGGTCGGCTCGTCGAGGACGAGGAGCTCGCGAGGCATGAGCAGGGCACCGGCGATGCCGAGGCGCTGCTTCATGCCGAGGGAGTAGGCGCGCACGCGCTTGCGTCCGGCGTGGCTCAGCCCCACCCGCTCGAGCGCCGCCGCGACGCGCGCGGACCGGGTGGCGCTCGGCGCGTACCGGTCGGCGGCGTCGAGACGCAGGAGGTTGTCCTCACCGGAGAGGAAGGGGTAGGCGGCCGGTCCCTCGACCAGCGCCCCCACTCGCGGGAGCACCCGGCCGAGCGATGCCGGCATGTCGTGGCCGAGCACCCGCACGGACCCGGCCGTAGCGGCGGCGAGCCCGAGCA
>DAHVRG010000308.1 GCA_027322565.1 Georgenia sp. | reverse complement strand
GGCCCCCTTCGTCGTCGTCTTGCTCACGGCGGCCCGCGGGTCGGCGAGGGTCTGACCGTCGCCGCCGCCGAGCATGTTGTAGGAGGCCCAGGACAGCACGCGCAGCGCACGGGAGCCGAACATCGGGGCGAGGGCGGACTTCACCAGCGTCTCGCCCGTCTTGCCGTCCCTGCCTGCCCAGGGCAGCTGCTGCTGCTTCACGAGCTCGGTGAGCGCGCCGAGCGTCGCCCCGGGGCTGGGGGTGAAGGAGACGAGGGAGGCGTCGGCGCGGAACGCGGCATAGGCGTACAGGGAGCTCTGCGGCAGCGGCTCCCGTCCCGCGTCCAGTGCGTCCTCGAGGGCGGCAAGGCTGTCCAGCTCGGGCCGGGTCTCCACCGGCGGCTCGGTGCTCGCGACGTCGACGACGACGACGCGGTCCAGCCCGTGCTCGGCTCGGAAGGTGCGGATGTCCTCCTCGATCGCCGCCGCCGTCGCGCGCTGGGTGTCGAGGCGCGGGGCGGTCCGGATCCGCTCGTCCGCACGGGCCAGTTCCTCGGCGAGCGCAGCGACGAGCGGCTGCGGGAAGACACCGCCGTCGGCGAGCAGCCGTGCCCGGTCGAGGAGCGGGGTGTCGATGACGTCGTGGCCGCCGGTGACGATCCCCTCGAGGGGCGGGAGCCCGGCGGCGGCCACCTGGTCGAGCTCGGTGACCAGCCCGGTGCGGGGGGCGAGCCCCGCGGCCATGGCCAGGGCCCCGATCGTGGCGGTCGTCGCCACCGACCCTCGGGCACCGATGAACCACACGCCGGTCCGTCGGTCGTCGACGGCACTACCTTGGGACATGACATCACCTCGTTGTATGCGCAACGGGTCGCCGCCTATAGCGCCCGAACCTGGCCCTGTTAAGGTGAACAGTGTGCCTTAGTCTGGCATGTTTTTACAAAAGGCGACCACGCACCGTGGTCTAGTTCCCCTCGAGTCCCTCCGACGCGGGCGACCGGGCGACGGCGTCGTCGGCTCGGCTGGGGACGTGCGGAGAGGAGGCGCAGTGGAGCCTAGGTCTCAGGGGGCGCAGGTGTCGGACCGCCCGCCATGCGGACCGCCGTCGACCTGGTGAGCGGCGTCCTGGACGACGTCCTGGACCAGGTGATCCCGCAGGCAGCGGCACACGGCTCGCTCTACATCCGGCTGTGGGAGGAGCTGCGGCGGGCGGTCCGCGGTGGCAAGCGGTTCCGCGGCCGGCTCGTCGTCGAGCTTCACGACGCGCTCGGCGGGCGGCAGCGGGTGGCGGCCGCCGAGGTCGGAGCGGCGTTCGAGCTGCTGCACGCGGGCTTCCTCGTCCACGACGACCTCATCGACCACGACACCATGCGCCGGGGCGAGCCCAACCTGGCGGCACGCATGGCGGGCGGCGCGCGGGAGGCAGGGGCGAGCGAGCCGGAGGCGCAGCGGCTGGCCGAGGCCGCCGCGGTGCTCGCCGGGGACCTCGCCATCTCCCTGGCCCACCGGCTCGTCTCCACGGCCGACCTTCCGGCCGACATGCACTCGGCGGTCCAGCACGTGCTCTGGGAGACCGTGTTCGTCAGCGTCGCCGGCGAGCTCGGTGACGTGGCGGCGGCGCTGCGGCTGGAGGAGCCCTCGCTCGGGGACGCGCTGCGGATCGCCGCGGAGAAGACGGCGCGCTACTCGTTCCAGGCTCCGCTCCGTGCGGGCGCTGTCCTCGCCGGAGCGGCCGCGCCGCTCCAGGCCGAGATCGAGGCGGTGGGGCTGGCCCTCGGCAAGGCGTTCCAGCTGGTCGACGACCTCCTCGGGGTCTTCGCCCCGGAGTCGGTCACCGGGAAGAGCGCGCTGTCCGACCTTCGCGAAGGCAAGGCGACGACGCTCGTCCTCCACGCCCGGACGCTCCCGGTGTGGTCCGTCGTTGGGGAGCATGTGGGCCGGGCGGACCTCGACGAGCGGACCTTCCTCCTGCTGCGTGGCGAGCTCGCGAGGTCGACGGCGCCCGCGGCCGTGGCGACCCAGGCCCGGGACGAGCTGGTCCGCGCTCGCCGGCTGCTCGCCGGGTCGGATGCCCTGGCACCCGCCGTCGACGTGGTCTCCGCGGTCATCGCCATGGTGGGTCGCAGCCTGACCGACGCCGAGCACTACGTCACGGCCGCTGCGAAGCAGGGCGCACCGCAGCCGGAGTGACTACCGCGAGGTACCAAACCCGAGTCAAGAGGTGGCGACTTTTGGCTTGACGATTCCTTAAGCCTCTCCTATGGTCTGCCCTGTCGTGATCTGAAGCACGTGGGTGGCGGCGACGCCACCTCTCCCCGGGGGCGACGGGCAGCTTGGCGGACCCCCCGCCAGTCTCGCCTCCGGTCCGGGAGCGGCAGTGCCTGCACGGCTGCACCCGGGCGTGCGCGACTCAAGGAGGAATCGTGGTCCAACGATCAACGGGTCGCCGGTGGGCGTCCCGAGGTGCGAGCGCGCTGCTGGCCGGCGCGCTCGTGCTGCCGCTCGGGATGAGCGGTGCACACGCCGACCCCGGGACGGCGTCCGAGGTGACCCCCGCGCAGGCGGAGGACCCGGCGCTGAACTGGGACAACTACGAGCGGGTCCTGCTCACCAAGGACACCGGTGAGCCGATCGACCTCGCCGTGCTCCCCGACTCACGGGTGCTGCACACCGCCCGCGACGGCGTCGTCCGGCTCACCGACCCGGCGACCGGGCAGACGACCCAGGTGGCGCAGCTCGACGTCTACGCCAACTCCGAGGACGGGCTCCAGGGCATCGCCATCGACCCGGACTTCGAGGAGAACCAGTGGGTCTACCTCGTCTACGCCCCGCGGGAGATGTCGGGTGTCTCCCCGACCGGGGTGGAGTACCCCGAGACCACCCCGCCCGGGCAGGCACCCGAGAGCCTGCCCGACGGTGAGGACGAGAGCTACTGGGACCAGTGGCTCGGCTACAACCTGCTCTCGCGGTTCAAGTGGGTCGAGGAGACCCAGACCCTCGACCTCGACTCCGAGCAGGAGATCATCAAGGTCGACGCTCAGCGCG
>DAHVRG010000297.1 GCA_027322565.1 Georgenia sp. | reverse complement strand
AGTGGACGCCGGTGGGCGCCTCGTCCTCGTCCTGCTTCTTCGCCCGGGCCATCACACCAGCCCCTCGACGTCGCGCTGCAGCCGCGTGCCGATCCCGAAGGCCGCGGCGACAACGCCGAGCGCGAGGCCGATGCCGATCGGCGCGAGGTCGAGCCGGACGAGGAGCTCGACGAACCCCTCGGTGCCTCCCGGGCGGGCGACGGCGCCGGGGAGGAGCTCGGAGACGACCGCCCCGCGCCCGAAGTCGCCGAGCACCCCGCTCGTCGTGCCACCGACGATGACGAGGATGGCCGACCAGTTCAGCGCCGTCGTGATCGAGCGGCCGAAGGGGCGCTGGCGGGAGATCCGCACGCACAGCCACACGAGCGTGACGCAGATGCCGATGACGGTCACCCACGCGACGGCCTCGCCCGCCCACAGCAGCGCCCGCACCCAGCCCGGTGCGCCGTCGACGGTGACCGCGACGGACTCGTAGTGCGCGTCGGTGACGGCGTCGAGCCCCCGGGTGAACGCCGGGGCAGCCGGGTTCTCGAGCGCGAGGCCGCCGACGGTGAGCGGCCCGCGGCCGAAGGTCTCGACCGCCTTGACGACCATGGCGACGAGCGACACGACCGCGACGAGCACGGCCCCGCCCGCGATGACGAGCAGCCCGCCGCGGTCGAGCGCACTGATGACCCGGCGGGGGGACGAGGGGGAGGATGACGTGCCCATGACGTACCTTCACGTTTGTCGATAACAACGAATATCGTTAAAGGTAGGGGTGTGCCGACCACCTGTCAACACGAGGACGGCGCGGGCGTCCCTCGCCCGCGCCGTCCGTCGGTGTGCTCTCGCCCTGTGCCTCAGCCGCCGGCGGAGCCGACCGACGACTCCCGCACCACGAGCTGCGGCGGGCTGAGCTCGGCCTCCGGGCGGCGGCCCTCGATGGTGGCGACCAGCGCCTCGAGCGCGTGCCGCCCGAGGTCGTCGAACGGCTGGCGCACCGTGGTCAGCGGCGGCTCGTAGAAGGCGGTGTTGGCGACGTCGTCGTAGCCGACGACGGCGACGTCCTCCGGGATGCGCAGCCCGGCGTGGTGGAGGGCACGCATCGCGCCGAGGGCGAGGTCGTCGTTCGCCGCGAAGACGGCGGTCGGCCGGCTCGGCAGCGCGAGCAGCTCCTGTGCCGCCGCGTAGCCGTCCGCCGCGCCCCAGCCGCCGCCCTCGGTCACCTCCGGCACCGCGAGCCCGGCGGACGCGAGCTCGGCCTGCCAGCCCTGGATGCGGGCGCGGGCGTCGAACCAGTCCCGGGGCCCGGCGATGTGTGCGATCCGCTCGTGCCCGAGGTCGATGAGGTGGCGGGTGGCGTCCCGGGCACCCTGCTCGTTGTCGATCGCCACGACGTGCAGCGGCCGCACCTTGCGCATCCCGGCGGCAACGGCGACGACCGGCAGCGTGCCGGCGAGCCGCCGCGCCTCGGTGGCGGTCTGGCGCGTCGGGGCGATGACGATGATGCCCTCGACCCCGAGCGTGAGGAAGAAGTCGAGCACCTCGGTCGGGCTCGTCGGCTCGGGGGTGGCGCTGATCGTCGCGTAGCCGGAGCTGCGCGCGGCCGCCTGGATGGCGGTGGCCATCTGGCTCGGGCCGAACAGGGTGACGGCAGGGGACACCACCCCGATGAGGCTGGAGCGCTTGGTGGCCAGCGCGCGCGCCGACATGTTGCGCCGGTACCCGAGCTCGGCGATGGCCTGCTCCACCCGTTTCCGGGTGCTCGGGCGGACCAGTGACGGCTCGTTGAGCACCCGTGAGACGGTCTGGTGGGAGACTCCCGCCCGAGCGGCGACGTCGGCCATCACCGGGGACCGCTTCACCAGCCCCTGGTTCGCGCCGGCCACGTCGCCTCCCACGTCGTCGGATCGGTTGGGTGTCATAGTGCTGTCCCGGGCGCCTTCCGGCCCGGGATGGACCTCGTCGCCGTGCCGGTCACCGGGCACCGGCCCGGCGCTTGTTGTAGACGTCGAAGGCGACGGCCAGGAGCAGCACGAGGCCCTTGACGATCTGCTGGGTGGACTGCGCGGCGCCCATGAGCTGCATGCCGTTGCTCATCACCGCCATGATGAGGCCACCGACCATCGCGCCCGTCACCCGGCCCACGCCACCGGTGACGGCGGCGCCTCCGATGAAGCAGGCGGCGATCGCGTCGAGCTCGAACATGTTGCCGGCGCCCGGCTGGGCGCTGTTGACGCGGGCGGAGTACACGATCCCGGCGAGGGCGGCGAGCATCCCCATGTTGACGAAGATCATGAAGTTCACCCGCTTGACCTTGACGCCGGAGAGCTCGGCGGCGGCGAGGTTGCCGCCGATGGCGTAGACGTGCCGGCCGAACACCGACCGCTGGGTGACGAGGGTGTAGACGATGATGAGGACGGCGAGCAGGATGAGGACGTTGGGCAGGCCGCGGCTGCGGGCCAGCTGCCAGCTGAACCACATGACCACCGCGCCGACCGCGACGATCTTCAGCACGAAGAGCGGGAAGGCCTCCACCGCCTGCTTGTACCGCAGCGCGGCACGGCGGTTGCGGTACTGGACGAAGGCGAAGCCGACGACGGCGAGTGCGAAGACGAGGATCGTCAGGACGTCGTACCCGTACCCCCCGAGCACCCCGTTCTGGAAGCCGTTGGCGATCTGGTAGTAGGTGCCGCCGAAGGGGGACAGGGAGACGTTGTCGAGCACCCGGTAGGTCAGGCCCCGGAAGAGGAGCATGCCGGCGAGGGTGACGATGAACGCCGGGATCCCGACGAAGGCGACCCAGAAGCCCTGCCACACCCCGACGAGCAGGCCGACCCCGAGGGAGGCGAGGACCCCGACCCACCAGGGCTGCCCGTGCTTGATGACGAGCACCGCCGACACCGCGCCGGCGAGCGCGACGACGGACCCGACGGACAGGTCGATGTGCCCGCCGATGATGACGATGACCATCCCGATCGCGAGGATGAGGATGTAGGAGTACTGCAGGACGATGTTCGTCAGGTTCGCCGGGCTGAGGAAGTTCGGGTTGAGCAGGGAGAAGAGGAAGACGATCGCGACGAGGGCGATGACGATCCCGCTCTGCCGCAGGTTGCGGGACATGAGCTCCCGGATGCTCGTGATGCCGGTCATTTCACGTGTTCCTTGTCCATGGTCATCAGCGCCATGAGCGCCTCCTGGGTGGCCTCGGCCACCGGGAGCTGCCCGGTGATGCGCCCGGCCGCCAGGGTGTAGATGCGGTCGCAGATGCCGAGCAGCTCGGGCAGCTCGGAGGAGATGACGACGACGGCCTTCCCGTCGGCGACCATCTCGTTGATGATGGTGTAGATCTCGTACTTGGCACCGACGTCGATGCCGCGGGTCGGCTCGTCGAGGATGAGCACGTCCGGCTCGGTGTAGAGCCACTTCGCCAGCGCGACCTTCTGCTGGTTGCCCCCGGAGAGGTTCCCCACCACGGACAGGACGCTGGGCGTCTTGATGTCCAGGCTCTGGCG
>DAHVRG010000292.1 GCA_027322565.1 Georgenia sp. | reverse complement strand
GTCCCGACCGACGCGCTCGGTGACGACGTCGCCGCCGCGGCGTGGACCAGCGCGCGCGGCGGTTCCGGAACCGCCCGGGAGGCGGCTGTGGTGCGCGAGGCGCGCGAGGTGCTCCAGGCCGTCGTCCGCGGTGACACAGGCCCGGACCGGCTGGGCACCTTCCTCCGCGGCGTGACGATGGTCCCGGAGGTGGAGGACGGCACCCTGCAGTGGCGGCTCGACGCCCCGGCCGACCACGCCGTCGCGGCGCGCGCCGTGCTCGCCTGGTTCGCCCTGGAGGAGTCCCGCCCGGGCCGGCTGCGCCCGTGCGGCAACCCCGAGTGCCGCCTCTTCCTCATCGACCGCAGCCATGCCAACCGTGCGCAGTGGTGCTCGATGGCCGTGTGCGGCAACCGGATGAAGGCACGGCGCCACTACCAGCGCAAGCGCCAGGCGGCCCAGGGCTGACCTGGCTCCCCACTACCCGAAGGATGACCCGTGGCGGTCCAGCTCTCCAGCCCCACCGGACTCATGCCGGCTCCCTACCACCACGTGTCTGTCGCGACCGGATCGCGCCTCATCCACGTCGCCGGGCAGGTCGCCCGCGACGGCGACGGGAGGGCGCTGGCGAACGGTGACCTCGCCGGTCAGGTCGCGGGCGCCCTGCGCAACGTCGGGCGTGCGCTGGCCGGTGCCGGAGCGACCTTCGCCGACGTCGCCCAGCTGCGGTTCTACGTCGCGCGATGGCAGCCCGAGATGATGGCCGACCTCATGGCGGGCATCGAGGCCGTCCTCGGCGCGCTGGCCCTCCCGCAACCGCTGCCCCCCTCCTCCCTCATCGGGGTGGACCGGCTCTACGAGCCCGACGTCCTCGTCGAGGTCGAGGCCACCGCGGTGGTCGAGTAGGGGAGCGGCGGAACCCGGCGGCGGCGCCGTCGCCTCCCGGGCGGGCGTCCGCTCTGAGACAATCGAGCAGGACCCCGATCTGCCGGAGGAGTGCACCGCATGTCCAACCCGCTCGACCTTGGCCAGAACCAGCCCCCGGCGGTCGAGAACCCGCTGCAGCTCGAGCCGCCCAAGCCGGCGGACGAGGTGGAGGTCCACGAGCCGGAGAAGGTCGGCGGCGTCGTCCTCGTCGACGCCGAGACGCAGCAGCAGCACGCGGAGACGGCAGAGAAGTTCCTCGACGAGCTGCTCGCCACGCCGCTGCACAGCCCCGAGTTCCAGACGAAGATGGCGCAGCTGACCCGCCTGGGCGAGGACACGATGAACCAGGCGGCGGACTCCGCCAACCGGATGCTCCAGCGGCCTGCTGCCGCGATGGCCGCCTCCGGTGCGGACCCCGCGTCCCGCACGGGGGCGAGCCTCGCCGAGCTGCGCCGCATCGTCACCGAGCTCGACCCCAACCGGCACGACCTCACCGGCGGCAAGCGCCTGCTTCGGTTCCTGCCCGGTGGCAACGCGATCGAGCGGTACTTCCGCAAGTACGAGTCCGCCCAGGAGCAGCTCGACGCCATCACCAAGGCGCTCAAGGGCGGGCAGGACGAGCTGCGCCTCGACAACGCCGCCATCCAGACCGAGCGCGACCACCTGTGGGCGGCACTCGGGCAGCTCGCCAACTACGCCGTCCTCGCCCGGCACCTCGGCGACGGCCTGGAGCAGCGGATCGCGGCCCGGCGAGCCGAGGGCAAGGCGGACGACGCCACCACGCTGGAGAAGGACGCTCTCTTCTACGTCCGGCAGCGTCACCAGGACCTCATGACCCAGCTGGCGGTCTCGGTCCAGGGCTACCTCGCGCTCGACGTCGTGAAGAAGAACAACACCGAGCTCATCAAGGGCGTGGACCGGGCGCTCGACACCACCCTGGCGGCGCTGCGGGTCGCGGTCATCGTCTCGCAGGCGCTGGCCCAGCAGCAGATCGTGCTCTCCCAGATCGAGGCGCTGAACACGACGACCTCGGACATGATCCTCGCGACGTCGGAGCTGCTCCGCACCCAGGGCGCGGAGATCCAGCAGCAGGCCGCCCGGGCCACCGTCGACCCGGCGAAGCTCCAGCGGGCCTTCGACAACGTCTTCCAGGCGCTGGACGAGATCGACCGGTTCAAGGCCGAGGCCGCGCACTCGATCAAGCAGACCGTGGAGGTCCTCGAGGGCCAGGTGAGCCGGGCCAGGCTGCAGCTCGAGCGCAGCCGCTCCTCCGACGCCACCCACGACGAGCTCCCGGAGGGCCGACGATGACACGCTGGACGCTGGGCAACGTCGTCAAGGTCGGCCTCGTCGTCCTCTTCCTGCCCCTCCTCGCCTTCCTCGTCCTCGTCATCGGCGCGGTGAAGAAGCGGGCGCTGGTGATCCTCGAGGGGCTCGTGTACGCGGCCGGCTTCGCGGTGGGCATCTTCGTGCTCGACGTCATCGGCCTGGGCGGGCTCCTCGCCCTCGTGTCGATGGGGGCCTCGGGCGTACGTGCCTGGCACCTGCGCGACCTGTGGCTCCCGGCCCGGCGCCGGTGGTGGCACCGGCTCCTCCCCGAGGAGACCGACGCGCCCACCGCGCAGGTCACCACCTCACCGCCGGCGGAGGCCGCGCTCGAGGGTGCCGACGGCCGGGCCGCCACCCTCACCTGGGTCGGCTCCCTGGCGCGGCGGCAGCGGCCCCGGCTCCCGTCCGGCGCGTACGTCACGCTCCTGGAGACCTGCCAGGTGCTCGACGCCGTCGTCGAGGCCGAGCGACGCGAGCCCACCCGCGACGCGAGCTTCGAGTACGAGCTCGACGCCCTCGTGCGGGAGTACCTCCCGGCGGTGGTGCGCGGCTACCTCGCCATCCCGGCGCGCCTGCTCGACGCGCGTCAGCCGAACGGGCGCACCCCGAAGGAGGAGCTCGCCGAGCAGCTCGACCTGCTCTTCCGCCAGGCCGAGGCGCTCCACGCGGCGCGGCACAGCCACGCGCCGGCGCAGCTCACGACGATGGGCAACTTCCTCCGGGAGAAGTTCGGCCACCGGAAGCAGGACGCCTTCGACTTCGGGGTGAAGTAGGGACCTGAGAGGTTCGGGGCGGGGGATCAGCTCTCGCGGGCGTTCCTGTTCTCGTGGTACTGCGCCACCGTGACGTTGCGGATGTCGCGTAGCAGGTTCTCGGCGGTGACCGTGGCGGTCGCGGTGGCCTCGACGTTCTTCACGACCTTTGCGATCCCCGTGACGAGCAGTGCGAGACCGACGAGGACGAGCAGACCCCCGATGGCCACCGCGCCGCTGCTCGGCCGCAAGGAGCCGAGGTTGTTGAGCTGGATGCCGAGCCCGAGCACCTGGGCGACGATCCCGGAGCCGAGGAACACTCCGGCGTTGCGTTCCACGACTGCGACGTAGGTAGGAATGTTCGGGTCGGGGTTCATGGGAGTGGCTCCTTGTCGGGTCGGGGCTGTCGGAGCGGACGCTAGCGCCGACATCTGACACCCGCAGCGGGGGTCTGCCGGCCTCCGACACCGCCGCCGGGTGCACTCCGTCGAGATCGGACGCCTCCGGACCTTGCCGCGACCGAACGAGCGTGCTTTTATTGGTGGGTGGCCAAGGTCATGAGCAAGGGCGCGGAGACGCGCGAGCTCGCCCTGCGCGAGGCGCTGCGGCAGGCGAGCGTCGTCGGCCTCAACGGCCTGACCATCGGGACGCTCGCCGACCGGCTCGAGATGTCGAAGAGCGGTCTGTTCGCGCACTTCCGGTCCAAGAGCCGGCTCCAGATCGAGACGCTCGACTTCGCCGCGGACCGCTTCCGGCTGCACGTCGTGCTGCCCGCGCTGCGCGAGCCGGCGGGGGAGCCGCGCCTGCGCACGCTCGTCGAGCGCTGGCTGGGGTGGGACACCGACGCCGAGTACGCGATGCCCGGTGGCTGCGTGTTCGCCGCCGGATCGATGGAGTTCGACGACCTGCCGGACGGCCCGGTACGGGAGCGGCTCGTCGCGCACCAGACCGATCTGCTCGACTCGATCGCCATCATGTACCGCTCGGGAGTCCGGGCGGGGGCCTTCCGAAAGGACGTCGACCCGGACGCCGTCGCGCAGGAGTGCTACGGCATCATCCTCGCCCACCACGTCGCCGCCCGGCTCATGCGCAACCCGCGCGCCCGCGAGTACGCGATGGCGACGTTCGAGCGGCTGCTCGCCTCCGTCCGCACCTGACCCCGCGCCGTCCCGGTCGGACGGCACCGCTCCCGTTCAGCAGAGAGGCCCGACGTGGCTGAGAAGAAAAGCACGACCGTTCGTACGACGCGCGCGCAGCGGATGCTCCAGGGCCTCTTCGGGGCCATCGACACCACGCTCCCACCGCTCGCTGCCCGGCTCGGTGCCCGGCTGTGGTTCCGGCTCCCGAAGACCGCGTCACCCGAGCGCCGGCGTGCGCGCCAGCCCGAGGGTGGGGAGCCGTTCGAGCTCACCGGTGACGGCCTCGTCGTCCGCGGCCGGGTCTACGACGTGGAGGGCGCGGGCCGGCCCACCGCCTACCTCGTCCACGGGTGGGGTGGTCACTGGCAGCAGCTCGGCGCGCTGGTCGGCCCGCTGCGCGACGCCGGCTACCGCGTGGTCGTCCATGACGCACCCAGCCACGGTGACTCGCCCGCCGGCGGATACGGCCCGCGGTCCACCCGTGTCATGGAGATGGCCCATGCCCACGCCCTCGTGGTGGGGCAGCACGGCGAGCCGGCGCTGACGGTCGCGCACTCGCTCGGCGCTCTGGCCGTGCTCTGGGCCGCCCGGCATCACCGCACGGGACTCGGTGCACTCGTCACCGTCGCCGCGGCCACCGACATCGACGAGCTCGTCGACTCCTTCCGCGGCCTCACCGGCCTCGGCGCACGGTCGCGGACGCGGTTGCTCGACCGCATCGAGGAGATCATCGGCATCCCAAGGGCGGCGTTCGACGGGCCGGCCCTCGCCGCGGAGGTCCTCGCCGAGCAGCCCGAGGTGCCGCTGCTCGCCGTCCACGACTCCGGTGACGCCGAGGCGCCGCCGCGGGTCTCCGAGCGGCTGGTCGACGTGTGGCCGGGGGCCGAGCTCGTGCTCACCGACGGGCTGGGGCACCGGCGGGTGCTGTGGACGCCCGAGGTCGTGACGCGAATTGCCGACTTCGCCGGGCAGCCGGTGGACAGCCGGAGCGGCTCGGCCGGCTGAGCGCGGGTCGGTGCCCCGGGGCCGGCATCCTCGCCGGAACCCGGCGCGTCCGCCGAGCCGAGGCCGGCGCGGGCGGCAGGAACGCGTGCGGCCGACCGGTGCCCCCTCGCCAGGCGCACTCGTCCGCCCGACCACCAGACACCTCCTCGGCGAATCGGTTCGACACCGTTCGCCCCGATTCTTGACTCACACCTTTGAAGTTCCGCTAAGGTGAGCGAACCGGTTCGACAGTCGAACCGGTTCGAGGAGGGTCGTCATGGCGACGATTGCCGACGTTGCTCGGCTGGCGGGTGTCTCTCGCAGCACCGCCTCCTACGCACTGTCCGGCAAGCGCTCCATCTCGCAGGAGGTGCGTGAGCGGGTGCTCGCCGCCGTCGAGGAGCTCGGGTACACCCCGAACGCGGGCGCGCGGGCACTGGCCACGGCTCAGACCCGGGTCATCGGCCTGTTCGCTCAGTTCCTCGAGGACGAGTTCGCCCCGGCGATGCTCCAGTACATGCTCGGTGTCTCGGACACCGCGCGGGAGCTGGGCTACGACATCCTCCTCGTCACCGACGCCGACGGCCCCTCGGCCCTGCGGCGGATCACCGACTCCCGTATGGTCGACGGCGTCGTCCTGCTCAACGTCGCCGACCGCGACCCCCGGCTGCCCGTCCTGCGTGCGGCCGGCCAGCCCGGCGCCCTCGTCGGACTGCCGGAGGACTGCACCGGGCTCGACGTCTTCGACCTCGACTTCCCCGAGGCCGGCCGCCTCATGGTCGACCAGCTCGCCGACCTGGGGCACCGCGAGCTCATCCTCGTCTCGCAGCCCGAGCACGTCGTCGAGCGGGGCGGCGCCTACGTGTGGCGGCTGCGCGACGCCGCCCAGGAGGAGGCCGCACGGCGAGGCGTCACGCTGCACGCCGTGTACGGGTCGTCCCACCAGCCGGAGATCGGCAACGAGCTGCACCAGCTGCTCGACGCACACCCCGGCGCGACCGGGCTGCTGCTCAACAACGAGGCGGCGGCAGCGGCCCTGCCCACCGTGCTCAACGCACGGGGGCTGAGCTCCCCGGCGCACTACTCGGTCATCGGACGGTACTCCGAGGACTTCGCGCGCACCTTCAGCCTGCCCTTCTCCTTCATCGAGAGCGCCCCCGACCGGCTGGGGGCGATGGCGGTGCGCCAGCTGGTCCGCCGGATCGAGTCGGCCGCGGGCCAGCGCGACCCCTACGTCACGCGGCTCATCTCACCCGAGCTCAAGGACCGAGGCAGCACTCAGCCGCCCCGACCGTAACCGGAGGCGCCAGAGCCGGCGCCACCAGCACCCCACCCAAGGAGGAACGTCCGATGGCCACCCCCCGAACGCTTCGCACCGTCGCGGTCGCCGCATCCACGCTGCTCGCCTCAGGTGCGCTCGTCGCCTGCTCGTCCGCCGACGGCGACGGCGGCTCCGCGAGCGGTGACACCTACACCTGGTGGGACCCCTACCCGCAGCACGCGGACGGGTCCGACTGGGCCAACCGCGTCGCCGCCTGCGGCACCGACGCCGGCGTGACGATCGACCGCACCGCCTTCGACACCACGCAGCTGACCAACCAGGCCCTCCTCGCCGCCCAGGAGGGCAACGCGCCGGACATCATCCTGCTCGACAACCCGGCGGTCTCCACCCTCGCCGGCACCGGCATGCTCACGACGATGGGAGAGCTCGGCTTCGACACCGCAGCCATCGACGAGAACCTGCTCGGCGCCGGCGTCATCGACGGTGAGGCCTACGGCATCCCGATCGGCGCGAACACCCTCGCCCTCTTCTACAACGAGGACGTCCTCGCGGCCGCCGGTGTCGACCCCGCCACCATCACCGACTGGGACTCCCTCACCGCGGCACTGGCGGCGATCGACGACGCCGGGCACCGCGGCATCACCTTCGCCGGGATCGGCACCGAGGAGGGCTCCTTCCAGTTCCTCCCGTGGTTCTGGGGCGCCGGCGCAGACCTGCGCCGGCTGGACTCGCCCGAGGCCGAGCGGGCCCTGCAGCTGTGGGTGGACTGGATCGACGCGGGCTACGCCCCCAACACGGTCATCAACAACTCCCAGAACACCACCTGGGAGGAGTTCCTCACCGGTGACTTCGGCTTCGTCGAGAACGGCACCTGGCAGGTCAACAGCGCCGCCGAGGCCGACTTCCCCGTCGGTGTCATCCAGATCCCCGGCCCGGACGGGGGTGTGGCGCCCGCGCCCACGGGCGGTGAGTTCATCGTCGCGCCCGTCCAGGACGACGAGGCGCGCTACGAGGTGACCACCGCGATCGTCGAGTGCATGACGACGCCGGAGGGCCTCGCCGAGACGGCGACCACCTTCGCCTACTACATCCCGCCGACGGCGGAGGGCCAGGAGGCCCTGCTCGCCGACCACCCGGAGCTGGAGACGTGGGTCGAGGCCGTGCGCTCGGCCAAGGGCCGCACGGGGGACAACCTCGGCACCGACTACCCGCTCATCTCCGAGGCACTGTGGACCGCGGTGCAGAACGCCACGAGCGGTGCCATGAGCGTGAGCGACGCCCTCGCCCAGGCCCAGGCCGAGGCGGAGGCCGCGGTCAACGGCTGAGCCAGCACCCGACCGACCCGACCGAAGTAGGTGTCATGTCCACGACTCCCTCCGACGTCGTGCCGACCCGCGCCCCCGGGGCAGAGGCCACCAGCGCCGACGCCCCGGGGCCGCGCCGGAGGCGGCGTCCCTCCGCCACCACTTGGGCCGGCGTGGCGTTCGTCGCGCCTCTGCTCGTCTACCTCGTGGTGTTCTACGCCTACCCGCTGTGGCGCAACATCGACCTGAGCATCCACTGGTACGACGCCCGCGCCTTCGTCCAGGGCGATGCC
>DAHVRG010000283.1 GCA_027322565.1 Georgenia sp. | reverse complement strand
GTGAGCACGAGGTAGACGAGCGGGAGGAGCAGCACCAGTGTCACGGCGAGAAACTCGACTATCGCGTTTCCGCTCTCCTCGCTTCGCACGCGTCTCAGCAGGGTCCAGACAGCACTCACTCCTGCACCGCCCGTCCGCTTGCGGTCATGGCCCCGGACGGCCCGAGCAGCCCGAGCACCGGCAGGGGCGCCCGGACGGTCACCTCGACGAGTGTGAGCCCATCCTCCTCGACCACCCGGGCAGTGACGTCCCGGCCATAGCGCGCGTGGAGGGCGGCCGTGACCAGCTCCTGGGTCCGCGCCGCGCCCGCCTCGGGAGAGCTGCCTGCCAGGGCTCCGTGACGAGCCCCCTCACCGGCGGCATCGACCACGGTGTTGCGTACGTGCAGTGCCAGCGTCAGCTGCAGGACACCGAGCAGGACCGTGACGAGGAGGATCGACACGAGCACGAACTCGACGACCGCTGCCCCGTCCTCGGGCGTGAGGCGCCCTAGAAGTCGAGGACGCGCTGGATCGCCGTCTCGAACACCGTGACCAGCGCCGGTCCGGCGATGAGCCAGATGGCGATGACCAGCCCTGCTGTCATCAGCGTCACGAGCACCCAGCCGGGGACGTCGCCACGCTCGTCGCTGAGGATGCGGCGGCGCAGGGCCGCCAGGTAGGTACTGAGGAACGGCCGCATGTCGATCTCCTTCGTGGTGGACGGGAGCGGTCGAAGTCGCACGCAGGCTCATAGACCCACCTGCAGCAGCACCAGCCCGGGGAAGAGGGCGAAGAGCACGGTCACGGGCAGGACGAGGAAGACGACGGGGATCATCATCGCGATCTCCTTCTTCCCTCCGGTCTCCATCAGCTCGCGGCGTGCGGCCTCGCGGGCGTCGTGCGCCTGGGCGCGCAGCACGTCGGCGAGCGGCGTCCCTCGGTCGACGGCGACGGCGATGCCCTCGGCGAACCGGGTCACGGCCGGCTGCGAGGTCCGCGCGGCGAGCCGCTCGAGCGCGACCGCCAGCGGTGTCCCGGCGCGTGCCTCAGCGAGCGTGACCTCGAGCTGGCCGGTGAGGACGCCACGCGTCGTGCGCGCCACCCTCTCGAGAGCTGCCGTCGGCCCTTCGCCGGCACTCACGGCAAGCGCGAGCAGCTCTGCCACCGCCGGCAGCTCCTCGAGCAGGCCGCGCTGGTGCCGGCCCCCCGCGTACGTCAACCACCGGTCGCGCGCCACTGCCCCGACGGCCGCAGCGACGACGACGACGGCGGTCCCGGCCAGCAGGTTCAGTCCGCCCGCGACACCGGCGACCGTGACGAGCAGGAGGCCGGCGGTGAGCCCGAGCACCGCCCACATCATCTGCTCGAGCCGGAACTGCTCCACGGTGAGCCTCGACCCGGAGAGCACGATTCGGCGTCGGACGCTGTGCGAGGTGCTGCCGAGCCGTTCGAGCACCTGCCCGGCATCTGCCATGAGGGGTGCGAGCAGGCCCTCCAGGGTGGGGAACGGAGTGTGTGTGCG
Organism: Georgenia sp.; assembly: GCA_027322565.1. GTDB lineage: Bacteria > Actinomycetota > Actinomycetes > Actinomycetales > Actinomycetaceae > Oceanitalea. The sequence continues at coordinate 5,784 of DAHVRG010000283.1, read as the reverse complement.
GGGCTCGAGGAGGAGTCCGGACGTGGCCGGGCGCTCCCGCAGGTACGGGGCGATGCGGTCCGGCAGGCGAGGTCGCATCGCTCGTAGCCGCCAGCCCACGAGGATGGTCCCGAGGCCACCGAGCAGCCCCGCGAACGCCCCCCACGCCGTCGGACTCATCGCAGCACCCGAGCCTCCTCCGGAAGCCGCCCGAGTCGGACCATGAGCCAGTACGCGACGCCGGAGACCGCGGCTCCGGTCGCCAGGACGAGGACGCCTGCCGCGGAGTTGAACGCGACCGCCGCCTCCGGGCGTCCACCGAGCAGGAGCAGCACCGCCCACGGCGCGGCTGTCGCGAGCCGGGCACCGTTCACCGTCCAGCTCTGCCGTGCCTCGAGCTCGCCCCGGGTCCGCAGGTCCTCCCGCAGCAGCTGGGCGAGCGTGCGCAGCAGCCGGACGATGTCCGAGCCGCCGACGTCGCGCGTGATCCGTAGAGCCTCGATGATGCGGTCGGCCACTGGGTCGGCCAGACGCGCCTTGAGCCGGTCGAGCGACTCGGAGAAGCGGCCCGTGACGCGGTAGTCCTCCCCGAAACGGCGGAACTCGGGCCTGACCTCGAGGGGGCCGCGCTCCCCCAAGCTCGTCAGGGCCTCCGGGAGGGAGAGCCCGGCACGGATGGCGGAGATGAGGTCGTCGATGACCTCGGGCCAGACGGAGCGCAGCTCGAGCTGGCGCCGTCGAGCGCGCGCCCGGACGAAGGCGAGCGGGGCACCAGCGGCCATGAGCCCGAAACACACCGCGATCGGCGGTGACGGGACGAGCCCGACCGCGATGAACGCGACGACGACCGCCACCACACCGGATGCCGCAACGAGCCGACCCGGCGTCACGCCGGGCGCACCGGCGCGGACGAGGAGATCCTGGGTTCGCTCTGCCCAGCGGGACGGTCGTCGCCGGTTGGGCGGCCCGGGCCAGCACGAGAACCAGACGAGCAGGAGGCCCACGCCCAGGAGCAGCCCCGCCACCGTCCCCACGGCTACCTCACTGGGTCCGGTGCCAAGAGGTCCGCGAGGTCGTACCCGGCCCGCGCGAACCGTTCCACGTCGGGCGGGAAGCCGCCTGCCCGCGTGAGTGTCTCGCCGCGGAGGGCGAAGAGCTCGGCTGTCTCGACGACACCCTCCTCCGCCCGACCGGTGACGGCGACGATCTCGCGAACCCGCCGTCGACCGTCGCGGCCGAGCTCAAGATGGACCACCAGGTCGACGGCCGAGGCCACGGTCGGGACGACGAAGGTGCTCGAGACGTTCTCCCCGGCGAGCAGGGGCAGGGTGCACATCTTCGTCACCGCCTCACGGGCGGAGTTGGCGTGGATCGTGCACATGCCCGGGATGCCCGCGTTGAGCGCGATGAGCATGTCGAAGCTCTCCGCCTCCCGGACCTCACCGATGATGATGCGGTCCGGGCGCATCCGCAGTGCTTCCTTGACGAGACGACGGAGCTTGACCTCGCCCTGCCCCTCGAGGTTCGGCTGGCGGCACTGCATGGCGACGACGTCGCGGTTTGCCAGCCGCAGCTCGAAGACCTCCTCGCAGGTGATGATCCGTTCGTGCGCCGGGATCGCCCCGGCGAGGGCGTTGACCATCGTCGTCTTGCCCGCCTGGGTCGCGCCGGAGACGAGGATGTTCATCCCCGCGACGACGGCGGCCTCGAGGAACGCCGCCGCCTGTGTGGTCAGCGAGCCGAGGACGACGAGGTCGCTCACCCGGCCGGCCCGGGCGATGTACTTGCGGATGTTCACCGCCCACGCCGAGCGGGTGATGTCCGGGATCACGACATGGACCCGCTCCCCCGTCGCGAGCGAGGCGTCGACGAACGGGGAGGACAGGTCCAGCCGCCGACCGGAGATCCGCAGCATGCGCTCGACGAGCTCGTGCACCTGCTGCTCGGTGAGGATCGTCGTCGTCAGCTCCGACCGTCCGGCGCGTGCGACGAACACCTTCCCCGGCTCGTTGATCCAGACCTCCTCGATCGTCGGATCGTCGAGGAAGCGCTGCAGCGGCCCCAGGCCGGCGACGGCGTCGACGACGTCCTTCGCCGTCTGCTCCGGGTCGACGAGCGGAGGCACCAGCCCGGCGACCGACCGCGAGTCGTAGTCGGCGACCGCGTCAGCGACGAGCGACCGCACCCCGGCCAGGTCGCGCGCCGGGTCGAGGCCGCGACGGCGAATGAGCTCGCGCACCTCGTCCTCGAGCAGCACCGTTGCCTGGTTCATGCCTCATCGCACCCCCGGGGCGGAACATATGGCCCACAACCTAGAGGGAAAGCGACGCCCTGTCAGCCGGTTCGGCGGCGACTGTGGAGAACCGACAAGTGCGGGGCGGCCGGGTCAGCTCACAAGCTCGACATCGGGCGCCTCGAGCACACCCGCGGAGGTTCCGTCCCCGCTGAGGATGTCCGCGAGCTCCCGTCCGGTGAGCGTCTCCCGGTCGAGCAGCTCGGTGACCACCCGGCGCACGGTGTCCTCGTTCTCGGTGAGCATCCGGCGGGCCCGGGCCAAGGCGTCTCGCAGGAGGGCGTCGATCTCCTCCTGGACGCCGAGGGCGATCTCACCCCCGACGCGCAGTGCGTCCGGGTGGACGTGGGCCAGCCGCGAGCCCATGCCGTACTCGGTGACCATGCTGGTGGCCACCCGGGTGGCGTGCTGCAGGTCGGAGGAGGCGCCCTGGGTGTATCCCTCCTCACCGAGCAGCATGAGTTCGGCGGCCCGGCCGCCCATCGCCATCGCCAGCGCGTCCAGCGCCTCGGGGCGGGAGAGGAACTGGTGGTCGTGGCCGCCGGGGCGAGTGTGCCCGCCCGAGCCGCCTCGCGGGATGATCGTCACGTAGGTCGGGTCCTCCACGTGCTCGGCGAGCACCGCGACCAGCGCGTGGCCGGCCTCGTGCCAGGCGGTGATCTCCCGGTCCCGCTCGGTGACGACCGCCGACGTCCGGGCCCGGCCGATCTCCACCGTCGAGAGCCGACCGGCGCTCCTCGTCGATCGCCGCCTCGACGACCTCACCGGCCGCCACGTGCTCCATGACCCGGCTGAGCCCGACCTCCTCCGGCTCGCTCCCACCGCCGAACAGCTCGGGGACGAAGCGGATGCCGAGGACGAGGGCGATGGCCGCGGGGATCGTTCACCACTCGCGCAGGAGCCGCCTCACGCCGCGGCCCCGGCAGTTGTGACGACCGGCCTCACCTGCGCGCTGCTCATCGAACCTGCCTTCCCCGTGCTCGCTGGGTCCTCTCCCCCACCCATCGGCGCGGCGGGGCCGATGATGAGGGATGGCTCGGCGAGCTCAGCGCAGCGTGCCGAGGAGGTGGCCCACCCGGCGGCGCACCGCCCCGCCCTTCCGCCGCACGTGGTGCACCACCCGCCGGCGGCGCGTGGCCGGGGGCACCCGCCGGCCCAGCCCCTCCTCACGGGTGTAACGGCAGGGGTTGCAGATCCCGCACGGTCCGCCGGACCGGGTCGGGTAGTGGCAGAACCACGTGAGCTCCATGACCTCACCGAACCCTCCGGCGGCCGCCCGCTGCTCCATCTCGACCTTCGTCAGGTCGAACAGCGGGAAGCGGAACGGCCGGAGCAGCTCGGCCGCCACCCGGGAGGGGGCAGGGACGAGGCTGTGGTAGCCACCCGCGCCGTCGTCGTGGTGCTCGACGTCGCCGGCGAGCAGGGCGGCCGCCTTGTCGTCGCGGTGTACGCACAGCTCGAGGTCCGCCAGCCCCGCCGCGCGCGCCATCGCGGTGAGGAACACGTACTGCGCCCCGAGGAACCCCTCGCGGCGGGCCTCCTCGAGCAGGGCCCGTAGACGCGGGTCGGTGGGGATCTCGTCGTAGGCGTGGACGACGGTCGGCCGGATGAGCCGGGCGGCCTCGCGGTCGAGGCGGCCGATGGCCGCGCGGATCTCCTCCTGGCGTCGCAGCTCCATCGGCGTCGACGGCCGCCGCCAGTCCTCGACGTAGTGCGGCTGGACGGGGCTGCGGTGGTTGAGCACGAGGTCGGCGACGCGGAAGGTCGAGTCCCATCCGGCCGTCCACAGCACGTTCCGCACGTTGGCCCCCATGCGCGCCATCATGCCGCACCGCCGACACCTGTCGCCCTTGGAGCACCGGCCGGGATCCTGGGGGACCGAGCCGAGCGGCCGACCCGTCGGCCCCTACCCTGGTCCCATGGCCGCCCACGAGGTGCTCGTCGTCGCGTACGACGGCGTCGAGCTGGTCGACGTCGCCAGCGTCACCTCGGCGCTCGCCCTCGCCAACCGGCTCGGCGCCCGGCCGGGCTACGACGTCACCGTCGCCTCCCTCGACGGCGGCGACGTCACGAGCGACTCCGGGCTCCGCCTCGGCGTGCAGCAGGCGCTGCGTGACGTGGACGCCGTCGACACCGTCGTCGTCTCCGGCGGCCTGGGCCACTCGGCCGCCGGGTCCGACCTCGAGCTCGCGCGGCAGGTGCGCCGGCTCGCCGGCCCGGCCCGCCGGGTGGCGTCGGTGTGCACCGGCACCACCGTGCTCGCCGCCGCCGGGCTGCTCGACGGCAAGCGTGCGACGACGCACTGGTTCCACGCCGCCGAGCTCGCCGCCCGCTTCCCCCGCGTCCGGGTCGACTCCGCCCCGATCTACGTCCGCGAGGGGAAGGTCGCGACGTCGGGCGGGGTCACCGCCTCCCTCGACCTCACCCTCGCCTTCATCGAGGAGGACCACGGCGCCGAGCTCGCCCGCTGGGTGGCGATGGGGATGGTCACCTACCTCCAGCGGCCCGGGAACCAGGCGCAGATGAGCATCTTCACCGAGACGCCGCGCAGCGACGACGCCGTCGTCAAGCGCGTGCTCGACCACGTCCTCACCCATCCCGACGGGGACCTGCGCACGACGACGCTCGCCGAGCTCGTCGGGGTGAGCCCGCGCCAGCTCACCCGGCTCTTCCGCCGGCACCTCCACGGCCCGCCCGCCGCGGCGGTGCGCCGCATCCGGCTCGAGCTCGCCGACCGCCTCGCCGCCTCCAGCGACCTCACCATGGCCCAGATCGCGCGCCGTTGCGGCTTCGGCTCGGCGGAGACCCTGCGGCAGGCCTTCGTCGCGCGCTACGGCGTGAGCCCGACCGAGCTGCGGCACACCCACGCGCGGTCGCTCACCGCCGCCGACCCGGTGGCCTGAGCCCCGCCGTCGCGCGAGAGGCGTGGCCGACGGCGCCGGAACCTGAGGCGAACCGACGGAGGGATGCCTCACAACCACTTTTCGTGCCCCGGCCACTTCCCCCACACTCGAAGACGAACGCCGACACGGAAGGACACCGCACTTGCAGGTTCGTAACCGCCGCACCACCCGTCTGGCCCGCACCACCACCTCCCTCGCCGCCGCCGCGCTCGTCGCCGTCGGGCTGACCGCCGCACCGGTCGCCGCCGCCACCGAGACCACCGCCGCCCCGGCCGTCCAGCAGCAGGCCGAGACCAGCGCCGCCGCGTTCGAGGAGCGCATCCTCGAGCTGCTCAACGCCGACCGGGAGGAGAAGGGCCTGCGCCCGCTCGAGCGCCTCGCCGGCCTCGACGAGGTCGCCCAGGACTGGTCGGACCGGCAGGCAGACGAGGGACGGATGTACCACAACCCCGACTTCTTCGACCAGTACCCCGGCAGCCCCACGCTGGGCGGGGAGAACGTCGCCTACGGCTACCCCACGCCCGAGGAGATGTACCAGGGCTGGTACGACTCCCCCGGCCACTACGCCAACATGTTCAACCCCGACTACACCCACATCGGCCTCGGGAT
>DAHVRG010000282.1 GCA_027322565.1 Georgenia sp. | reverse complement strand
TCTCGGCGGGGTGGGGGGGCGGGGGCGGGGAGGAGGTGGGTGACACCGGGGAGGGGGCGGCGGACGGCGAGGCGGCCGGCGTCGCCGGGCGGCAGCTCGGCACCGGTGGCGCGGGCAAGGTCGAGGGCGGCCTCGACCTCGTGGAGCCCCTCCGGGCGCCGGTGGCGCAGGTCGAGCAGTGAGCCCGGGTAGTCGACGCTCGTCGCGGCGACGTACCGGATCCCGGCGAGCTTGGCGAGCAGCGCCATGGGCAGCGGGCTCTGGTGGAAGGAGGTGAAGACGACGGCGCGGTCGTAGCGGCGGGCGGCGATCGTGTCGACGAGCTGCTCGACGGCGGCGCGGTCCACCGGGGGCGGCCGGTACCCCGACCACGGCGCGTCGACGACGAGCACGTCCCGCACGCCGGGCAGCAGCCGCGCCGCGGCCACGCCGGAGGGCCCGGCGAGGAGGTCGACGTCGTCAGTCGTGGCGAGCGCGCGGACCGCGGGCCCGGTGAGGAGGACGTCGCCGTCGTTGTCGAGACGGACCGCGAGGATGCTCATCGACCGCCCCCCGCGAGGGTGAGGACGTGGTCGACCGCCGCCCGGAGGTCGGGTGCGACGTGGTCCGCCCGCTCGACCTCCTCGGCGCGCGTGACCGGCGTGGGGACGAGCACCGCGTGCGCTCCCGCCGCTCGGGCGGCGTCGACGTCGCTGCCGATGTCCCCGACGACGACGCACTCGTGCGGTGCCACCGCCAGCGCCTGCGCCGCACGCAGGACGAGGCCGGGGCCGGGCTTGCGGCAGGTGCAGCCGTCCGCGGGGCCGTGCGGGCAGTGCTCGACGGCGCCCAGCGTGCCGAGGAGGTCCTGGACGCGGGTGTTGACGCGGGCGACGTCGTCCTCGGTGATGAGGCCGCGGGCGACGCCGGACTGGTTGGTCACCATGCCGAGACGCAGCCCGGCCCCGCGCAGCCGGTGCAGCGCCTGCGCGGCCTCGGGCACGGGACGGACCCGGACCGGGTCGCCGTTGTAGGGGACGTCCTCGACGAGCGTGCCGTCGCGGTCGAGCAGCACGGCGCGCACGGGCGGCGGCCACGGCAGGACGCCGCGGTAGTGGACGGTCCCGCGCGCGCGGTGCCACACCGCCGCCCAGGGGATGAGGACGCTCGTCCAGGCCATCCGTCCCCACTCCGTGGCCCAGCCTTCCTCGCCCGGGTGTGGCCCGGGGACGATCCGGCGGACGGCGAAGTCGGCGGTGAGCGCCGCCCACGCGGCGGCGGCGACCGTGGCGGCACGGGGGCGGCGCATCGCGGCCAGGGCCAGTGCCCCGGTCCCGGCGGCGACCGTCGCGACGTGCCACCGGAAGCGGCCGCGCCCGGTCCCGCCGATCGCCCGCCAGCCCGGTCCGTGCAGCGCCCGCATGAGCGCGTCGGAGGCCGCGCCCGCCTGCATCCGCAGGCTCACCGCGGCGTCGGCCGGCCGGGCCGTGTGGACGATCTCCCGCTCCCCGCGGGTGAGCCGCCAGCCCGCCAGCGAGACCCGCAACGCGAGGTCGGCGTCCTCCCGGAAGGCGCGCGGGAACCGCTCGTCGAAGCCGTGTACCTGCGCCAGTGCAGCGCGGCGGTAGGCCATGTCCGCCGTCGCCCACAGCGCCGTCTCCAGCCCCGCGGTGTTGCGCTCCCAGTCCGTCGGGCGGCGGTGCGCCGGGAGCGGGACGGAGATCCGGCCCTGGCTGGCGCCGACGTCGGGCTCGGCGGCGGCGAGGTCGGCGGCGAGCCGGTCGGACCAGTCCGCGGGCAGCCGGACGTCGTCGTCGAGGAACGCGACCCACTCCGTGGCTGCGGTGCGCCACCCGGCGTTGCGGGCCGCCGCAGGCCCGCGACCACCCGAGCGCAGGACGCGGACCGGGACAGCGCCGTCGGGCAGCTCGAGGTCGGCGGTGTCGACCAGCGGGCGGTCGTCGACGACGATGACCTCCTGCGGGGCCGGCCCGCTCTGGCGGTGGAGGTCGGTGAGGACGTCGGTGAGCGAGGGGCGGCCCACGGTGGGTAGGACGACCGAGTAGGTGCTCACCTGGCCGCCACCCGGGTGTCGTCCTGCGCGGCGCTGCGCTCGGCCGCGGAGGCGGAGGTGCCGAAGAGGTGCGCCCGGCGGATCAGGTGCGGCCCCAGGACCAGGAGGTCGACCGGGGCGGAGCCGAAGAGCTCGAGCGCGTCTCGCGGGTCGTCGACCATCGGGCGGCCCGCGGTGTTGAGGCTCGTGTTGATGACGACGGGCAGGCCCGTGCGGCCGGCGAAGTGCTCGATCGTCGCACCGAGCCGTGGCTGCCGCGCCGGGTCGACCGTCTGGATGCGGGCGGTGCCGTCGACGTGGACCGCGGCCGGGATCCGGTCGCGCCACTCGGGGCGGACAGTGTGGACGAAGAGCATGTACGGGCTCGGGATCGGGCCGTCGGTGAAGATCTCGGCCGCCCGGTCGGCGAGCACCATCGGCGCCACGGGCCGGAACTGCTCCCGGCCCTTGACGTCGTTGAGCCGCTCGAGGTTCTCCACCAGCCCGGGATGGGCGAGCAGTGAGCGGTGCCCCAGCGCGCGGGGGCCGAACTCGCTGCGCCCGTCGAACCAGGCGACGACGTCGTTGTCCGCGAGCACCGCGGCCACCTGGTCGGGGAGGTCCTCCGGGGTGGTGAAGGGCACCTTGGCCCGGCGCAGCCACCCGGCCAGCTCGTCGTCGGTCCACGAGCGGCCCAGGTCCGCACCCGCGATGGGGCGAGGCTCGTCGGCGCGGTCGGCGGCCACCTGGAGCGCCGCGCCGAGGGAGGTGCCGGCGTCGCCGGCGGCGGGCTGCACCCACACGTCCTCGAACGGGGTCTCGCGCCAGATCCGGGAGTTGGCCACGCAGTTGAGCGCGGTGCCGCCGGCCATGGTCAGAGCCGTGTCGCCGGTCTGGGCGTGCAGCCAGTTCGCCAGGTCGACGAGCACCTCCTCCAGGCGCGCCTGGACCGAGCACGCGAGGTCGGCGTGCAGCCCGCCCCACGTGCCGTCGTCGACGCGCGGCTCGACCCAGCGCGACCAGTCGGGGACGGGGGCGACGAAGCCGCCGTCGTCGGTGGCGTGGATGGTCTCGCGCAGCTCCTCGAGGAAGCGGGGCCGGCCGTAGGACGCGAGCGCCATGACCTTGTACTCGTCGGAGGAGCGGAGGAACCCGAGGTGCTCGGTGAGCGACTCGTAGAGCAGCCCGAGCGAGTGCGGCAGGTGCTGCCCGGCGAGCGTCTCGAGCGAGCCGCGGGTGTAGCGCCCGGCGAGGTGGGAGGCGTGCTCCCCACGGCCGTCGAGCACGAGCACGCTGGAGCTCTCGTGCGGGGAGGCGAGCGCACCGGAGGCGGCGTGGGCGACGTGGTGGGGGACGAAGACGACCTTCTCCGGGTCGAGCCCGGGCAGGGCCGCGGCGAGGAACTGCGGCGCCCGCTCGGCGTAGGTGAGCCGGAGGTGGTCCCACGGGTCGTCCAGACCCATTTCCTGCGCGGGTCGGGCGAGGCCCGGGTCGAAGGAGTAGGCGACGGCGTCGAGGTCCTTCGGCTCGAGCCCGGCGTACCGCAGGCACCACCGCATGGATAGCTCGGGCAGCTCCCAGGCGGCGAACGGGACGGGCCGTTTGCCGTGCTTTCGGCGGCTGAACCGCTCCTCCTCCGCGGCGGCGACGACCGCACCGTCGATGACGAGCGTGGCCGACGGGTCGTGGAACAGGGCGTTGACGCCGAGCACGCGCACGGTCCCTCCCGAGTGGTCCAGGTCACCTATAGGTGATTCGCTTCTCGACGGTGCAGGACAGAACCGCTTCTCGCATCTCGAAGTGAGGCAGCACGTGACGACAACAAGGACCGACGCCGCCGAGCACGCCGTCCACCTCGTCGGAGGCCGCGCGGTTGCGGCCACCGGGGGGCGCCGGCTCCACCGCATCGACCCGGCCGGCTCCGGGCGCGGGACGACGGTGGTCCCGGCGACGACCGCGGAGGTCACCGCTGCCGTCGACGCCGCCTGGGCCGCCCGTCGGGAGTGGCGCCGCACCGCCCCCGCCGAGCGCGCCGCGTGCCTCCGCGCCGCAGCGGCCGCCCTCCGGGCAAACGCGGACCGGCTCGGGGACCTGCTCACCGCTACGACGGGCCGGCTCGTCGGTCAGTCGCGTGAGTCGGCGGCCGTCGCCGCCGACCTGCTCGACGAGGCGGCCACGACCGGGCTGGGGAACGCCGGGCGGGTGCTCGCGGGAGCACCGGCCGGCCTCGACGTCGTCCGACGGGAGCCGCGCGGTGTCGTCGCCGTCATCACGCCGTGGAACGACCCCTTCCCGACGGCCGCTGGGCTGCTCGCCGCCGCGCTCGTCACCGGGAACACCGTCGTCCACAAGCCCTCGGAGCGGTCCGCCGTGCCGGGGTGGGAGCTGGCCCGGCTCGTTGCCGAAGCGCTGCCGCCCGGCGTGCTCAACGTCCTCACCGGTGACGGCGAGACCGGTGCCGCACTGGTCGCCGACGAACGGGTCGCGCTCGTCGCCCATGTCGGCTCGACGGCGGCCGGACGACGCATCGCCGCCGTGGCGGGCGCGCGCGGTGCGAAGGTGCTCCGAGAGAACGGCGGCGCCGACGCCGTCGTCGTCGACTCCGGGCTGGACCCGCGTTGGGTCGCGGAGCAGGTCGCGCTCGGGGCCTTCACCAACACGGGGCAGATCTGCACCTCGGTGGAGCGGGTGTACCTTCCCGACGACGTCGCCGACGCCGTGCTGGCCGAACTTGTCACGGTCGCCGAGGGCCTCGTCGTCGGGAACCCAGCAGACCCGGCCACGACGCTCGGTCCGCTCGTGGACCGGGACCAGCTCGCCGTCGTCGACAAGCACGTGCGTGCCGCGGTGGCCGGCGGTGCCCGCTGCCTCACCGGAGGTGCACCGCTGGACGGACCCGGCGTCTACTACCCCGCCACGGTGCTCGACCGTTGCCCGCGGGAGACCGCCGCCGTCGCCGAGGAGACCTTCGGGCCGGTCGCCGCCGTCGTGCGTGTGCGGGACTTCGACGAGGCCCTGGCGCTCGCGGGAACAGGCCGCTACGGCCTGTCGGCCACCGTGCTCACGCCGGACCTGGGACGGGCGCTGCGGGCGGCGGAGGAGCTCGAGGTGGGGACCGTCAAGGTCAACGGGGTCTTCGGCGGGGCGCCCGGCGGCTCGGCCGACCCGCGGCGGGACAGCGGCAGCGGCGCCGGCTACGGCCCCGACCTCCTCACCGAGATGACGGTGCTCAAGACGGTCCACCTCGAGGCGCCGCCGGGCTGACGCGGCGACGCCTCGCTCGGCGAAGCGCAATAGGTGACCGCTCGCCATAGGCGGTACGCGGTGTGAACGCGCACTGGAGCGCCTAATTCGCCTAGTCCCGGCCCCCCGTGCGTAGCACGGTAAAAACCACGTTGACGCAGACGACGAAACATGCTAGCCGGCGAGAGTGTCTCATTGCGCGAGATTCTCGCGTTGTTTGATGCTGAACTGTGACGTTCCCTCTCCGGATCCGGCCGACGGAAGCGCTAACCTCCAGTTGGCGGCATCTGTCGCATTTCGGACGGTGTCGTCGTTCCAGATGACCGAGCGGGCGGGCACGGGCGGTGAGTCATGGTGCTGGAAACACGCATTGCTGCTGTGCACGGCTGAGCGGTCTCCGTCGAGTTCGAAAGGGGGATCCATGACAGCCGTCATGGCGACCGACCCACCTCGGAGGAGGTGGCGGCGCGGTCTGGCGATCGGCGCAGCAAGTGCACTTGCTGTGGTCGGCGCGACCGTTCCGGCAGTACAGGCACTGCCGGAAGACGACTCCGAGGCGGAGGGTCGTCTTCTGAGTGGTGGAGGCGTTGTCGACCTCAACAGCATTGCTGCGCTCAACCCGGCATACAGCGCTGACCCGAGCGCAACGGGCGTCGCCCAGAACCCGTTGTCACTCGACGTCCTCAACGCCCTGGACATCGATCTCGGAGACGGAGTTCAGCTCTTCGGCGAGAACGGTGTCGTGGGCGTCGGTGCGCTGGCGCAGTATGCGCGAACGAACCCGGGCGAGGCGCCCTTTGCGTCCTCCGGAGCGGTCAATGCCGATGGCACGATCGCATTCGCGCCGACCGACCCGAACCAGAACGCATTCCTCGACCTGGGGCCGCTGCTCGACGCGGCCGGTCTGGCCGAGCTGCTCTCGGCGGCCCGGCTCGAGCTCGGTGCGCTGTCCGCGTCGGCCACTCTCGACGAGGACGGCAACCCGATCGGTGACTACCAGGTCGCGGACGGCACGCTCGTCCTGCAGAGCCCGGCCGTCGCCGCGCTCAGCGATGGCGTCTACGACGTCCTCGGGGACGTCTCCGACCCGCTGAACGACCTGGTCGGGGAGGGTGGCGCCATCGACTCGGCGCTCCAGCCCCTGCTCGGCGGTCTTAGCGAGCTCGTCGACGGTCTGCTCACCGTGGTGGGCGGCTCCCTGAGCCCGCTCAGTGTGAGCGCGACCCTCGACCTCGACCTCCAGGCGGCGGTGGACTCCGTGCTCTCCCAGCCGCTGACGAGCGACGACAGCGCGGTGACGCTCGACCTGAGCACCGGGGAGATCCTCGTCGACCTCTCGATGCTCGTGCGCGACTCCCAGGGCGGTCCCTTCGAGGGGACGCTCAACGGGCTCGACCCGAACACCGAGGTGCTCGGGCCGCACGTCGTCCAGGCGGCGCTCGACGGTGCGATCGGCTCGATCTTCGACCAGATCCCGGCGCTGCTCGTCAACGCGGTCACCGACGCGCTGCACGCCGCCGACCTGGAGATCGGGATCTCCGGTGCGGTCACCGGTCCGCTGGGTGTGCCGATCGGCGCGCTCCAGGTGAACATCGGCGGCACGCTCGGTGACTTCCTGGGCGTCGAAGGCTCCACGCCGCCCACCGTCGACCTCGACGGGACGTCGGTCGCGGGCCTGCCGTTGGGGACCCTCCTGACGCCCGTGGTCAACCTCGTGGTCGGGGACCTGCTGCCGGCCCTGGTGACACCCGTCAGTGAGGCCATCACGGACGTGGGAACGCTCGACACGATCTTCCGGCCTGCGGTGGAGCTCACGGCAGCTCTCCTCGACCCCCTCGCGGAGCTCATCACCGAGAACCTCGTCTCCGTGACGGTCAACGTCCAGGAGCTGCCGGGTGAGTTCACCACCCCGACGGCAGGTACGGAGGACGTCTTCACCCAGCGCGCCGTCCAGGTCGCGCTGCTCCCGGGTGCCACCCCGCTCGCCGAGGTGAGCATCGCCTCCGCCACCGTCCGGGCCGTCCCGGAGCAGGAGACGGAGCCGGCGATCGAGGTCACGCCCGCGGAGGTCGCGATCGGCGACACCATCACCACCGACGGAACCGGCTTCGACCCGGACAGCGACGTCACCGTCACGTACGTGGACAGCGCTGGGGACGAGGTCGGGCAGAGCACCGTCACCACCGATGGCGACGGAGGCTTCACCGTCGACTTCGTCGTCCCGGAGGGGACCGCACCCGGGACGCTGACGGTGGAGGCGACCCAGGGCGACAACGTCGCCACGGCAACGACGGAGGTCATCGAAGGCGACCCGGGTACGGACCCGGATGCTGGGACTGACCCCGATGCGGGTACGGACCCCGACGCGGGTACGGACCCGGATGCGGGGACCGACCCCGACGCTGGGACCGACCCCGACGCGGGCACGGACCCGGACGCCGGGGGTGACGACGACGGCGGGGAGGATCCACGCATCGACGTCACCCCGGACGAGGTCCGGCACGGTGACACGGTCACGGTCGACGGCTCGGACTTCACGCCGGGAACGACGGTGACGGTCGTCTACACCGACAGCGCCGGCGAGGTCCTGGCCGAGCGTGAGGTCACCGTCCGTGACGACGGCACCTTCACCGACACGTTCGTCGTGCCGGAGGGTGCAGCCGTGGGTGTGATGACGGTCACCGCGACCGGTGACGGCGAGTCCGCCACCGGGACGGTGACGATCCTCAGCTCGGTGTCTCCCACGACCCCGCCGCGGAGGACGCCACCCCCGTCGTCGGGCTCGCTGCCCACGACCGGTGTCGACAGCCTGCCGCTTGCGCTGCTCGCGGCGCTGGTGGTCGTGACAGGCGCCGGCGCGACCCTCTGGTCACGTCTGCGCAGGTCCGGCAGCTGACCCTGCAGTAGTACCCGAGGTGGCCGCATGGTCCGGCGGGTTCCGGATCATGCGGCCATCTCGCTGCGCTGGCGGGTACAGGAGGCTCGGGAGGGGTCCGCCGCTCCGTCGGTGTCCGCCGACCGTAGCCCCGCACGCTGTCGGGAAGTGCGCTGTCGCCGGGAAGTGAGCTGTCGGTGGAATAGCGGTGAGGCGGGGGCGTTGCCCCGACATGACCGACTACGGGCACGACCTCCTCTTCGGCTCCTTCATCACCCCGACCAGCGCCGCGCCGGACCGAGTGGTCGCCCTCACCCGGGCGTCGGAGGCCGCGGGCCTCGACCTCGCAACCTTCCAAGACCACCCCTACCAGCCCGCCTTCCTCGACACCTGGACGCTGCTGTCCTACGTCGCCGCCCGCACCGAGCGGATCCGGCTCTCCCCCAACGTCGCCAACGTGCCGCTCCGCCCGCCGGCGGTCCTCGCCCGCGCCGCCGCCAGCCTCGACCTGCTCAGCGGCGGGCGGGTCGAGCTCGGCCTCGGAGCCGGCGGGTTCTGGGGACCCATCGAGGCGATGGGCGGCCCCCGCCTGAGCCCCGGCCAGAGCGTCGACGCCCTGAGCGAGGCGATCGACGTTATCCGGGGGATCTGGGACACCAGCACCCGGGAGCGGCTCGTCGTCGACGGCGCCCACCACCGCCTCGACGGCGCGAAGCGCGGCCCCGCGCCGGCCCACGACATCGGCCTGTGGATCGGCGCGTACAAGCCGCGCATGCTGCGCCTCACCGGACGCAAGGGCGACGGCTGGCTGCCCTCGCTGGCCTACCTCAAGAGCCTCCAGCAGATCACTGACGCCAACGCGACCATCGACGAGGCGGCCACCGCCGCCGGCCGCGAGCCGCGCGCAGTGCGCCGCCTCCTCAACATCGGCGGCCGGCTCTCCTCCCAGCGCACCGAACGCCTGCTCGTCGGCCCACCCGCGCAGTGGGCCGAGCAGCTCGCGGCCCTCGTTCTCGAGTACGGCATCAGCGGCTTCATCCTCGGGGGCGACGACCCCGCGGCGCTCGCCACCTTCGGGCAGGAGATCGCCCCGGCGGTCCGCGCGGTCGTTGCCGCGGAGCGTGCCTGATGGACTACGGCCACCCGCTCGAGCTCGGCGTCTTCGTCACCCCGGGCAACGACCCGCCCCACAGCGCCGTCGACCTCGCGGTCCGGGCGGAGGAGCTCGGCCTCGACCTCGTCACGGTCCAGGACCACCCCTACCAGCCGCGGTTCCACGAGACGTGGACGCTGCTCAGCTGGGTCGCCGGCCGCACCGACCGCATCCGGCTCGCCCCCAGCGTCCTCAACGTGCCGATGCGTCCGCCGGCCGTCGTCGCGCGGGCGGCGGCGAGCCTCGACCTGCTCAGCGGCGGGCGCCTCACCCTGGCACTCGGGGCCGGCCACTTCTGGGACGCGATGGAGGCGATGGGTGTCCCTCGCCTCACGCCCGGAGAGTCCGTCGACGCGCTCGAGGAGGCGATCGAGGTCGTCCGGGGCGTATGGGCGGCGGCCGAGCCGAGCAGCTTCACCTACCGCGGCGAGCACCACCGGCTCATCGGCGCCGCCCGCGGACCCGCCCCGGCGCACGACGTCCCGGTCTGGGTGGGAGGCGGCAGGCGTCGGATGCTCGACCTCGTCGGTCGCACCGCCGACGGCTGGGTCGCCCCCGGCGGCACCGGCGCCGTCGCGCGGCTGCACGACAGCAACGCACGGATCGACGTCGCCGCCGCGACGGCGGGCCGCGCCCCCCGCGAGGTGCGCCGCGTTCTCAACATCAGCGGGACGTTCGCCACGGACGGCGACGGCTTCCTCGCCGGCCCCGCCCAGCGGTGGGTCCGTGACCTGCTGCCGCTCGTCGTCGAGCACGGCGTCGGCACCCTAGTCCTCGCGACCGACGACGCCGCCCAGCTCGAGCACTTCGCCACGGCGGTCGCCCCGGCCCTCCGGGAGGAGGTCGCGGCGGAACGCCGCCGCCGGGGCACGCCGCCCGCCCCCTCCCGCAGCACCGCCCGACGCGCCGCCCGGCGCTCCGGC
>DAHVRG010000078.1 GCA_027322565.1 Georgenia sp. | reverse complement strand
GTCGAGGCCAAGATCGCCGCCGACCTCGACGCCGCCCTCTCGATCGCGGGCAAGCAGGAGCGCGAGAACCGCCTCGACGAGATCAAGGAGCAGCTGCAGGCGGACCTGGCCACTGAGTTCGAGGGCCGCGAGAAGGAGGTCTCGGCCGCCTTCCGCAGCGTCCAGAAGCAGGTCATCCGCACCCGCATCCTCACCGACGGGTTCCGCATCGACGGCCGTGGCCTGCGGGACATCCGGCCGCTGTCCGCCGAGGTCGAGGTCGTCCCGCGGGTGCACGGTTCGGCGCTGTTCGAGCGCGGGGAGACCCAGATCCTGGGCGTCACCACGCTCAACATGCTCAAGATGGAGCAGCAGCTCGACACCCTCTCCCCGGTGACGCGCAAGCGCTACATGCACAACTACAACTTCCCGCCGTACTCGACCGGTGAGACCGGCCGGGTCGGCTCCCCGAAGCGTCGCGAGATCGGTCACGGTGCGCTCGCCGAGCGGGCCCTCGTCCCGGTCCTGCCCACCCGCGAGGAGTTCCCCTACGCGATCCGCCAGGTCTCCGAGGCGCTGAGCTCCAACGGTTCGACGTCGATGGGCTCGGTCTGTGCCTCGACCCTCTCGCTGCTCAACGCCGGTGTGCCGCTGCGCGCGCCGGTCGCCGGCATCGCGATGGGCCTGATGAGCGACGAGGTCGACGGCGAGACGCGGTACGCCGCGCTCACCGACATCCTCGGCGCCGAGGACGCCTTCGGCGACATGGACTTCAAGGTCGCCGGCACCCGCGAGTTCGTCACGGCGATCCAGCTCGACACCAAGCTCGACGGCATCCCCGCCTCGGTGCTGGGCGGCGCGCTCACCCAGGCGCGCGACGCCCGCCTCCACATCCTCGACGTCATGACCGAGGTCATCGACGCCCCGGACGAGATGGCCGCGACCGCCCCGCGCGTCATCACCGTCAAGGTGCCGGTGGACAAGATCGGTGAGGTCATCGGCCCCAAGGGCAAGATGATCAACCAGATCCAGGAGGACACCGGCGCCGACATCTCCATCGAGGACGACGGCACCGTGTACATCGGCGCCGTCGACGGACCGTCGGCGGAGGCCGCCCGGCAGGCGGTCAACGCGATCGCCAACCCGCAGATGCCGGAGGTCGGGGAGCGCTTCGTCGGCACGGTCGTCAAGACGACGTCGTTCGGCGCGTTCGTCTCCCTGGCGCCCGGTAAGGACGGACTGCTCCACATCTCCCAGATCCGCCGGCTCGTCGGCGGCAAGCGGGTGGAGAACGTCGAGGACGTCCTCGGGGTCGGCCAGCAGGTCCAGGTCGAGCTTGCCGAGATCGACCCCCGCGGCAAGCTCTCTCTCCACGTCGTCGTCGAGGACGAGGAGTCCGCGGACGAGAGCTCCGACGCCGCCGAGGAGCAGCAGACCGACGGCGAGCGGCCGCGCCGCGAGGGCGGACGGCGCCGCGAGGGACAGCGACGCGAACGGCGGAACCGCATCCGGGAGGACGGCGACACCGCCGGTGCCTGAGGCACTGCCCCTGGGGCCCGCCGGCGCCCCGGGCACCGAGATCCGGCTGGAGCAGGACGGCAGCGTCATCCGACGCTCCGTCCTGCCCGGCGGGATCCGGGTGCTCTCCGAGACGATGCCGGCGCAGCGCTCCGCGGCGATCGGCGCATGGGTGGCGGTCGGGTCGCGGGACGAGACGGACGGGCACCACGGCTCGACCCACTTCCTCGAGCACCTGCTCTTCAAGGGCACGCCGCGCCGGGACGCGATGGACATCGCCGCCGCCTTCGACGCCGTCGGGGGTGAGGCGAACGCCGCCACGGGCAAGGAGCACACGTGCTACTACGCCCGGGTGCTCGACGCCGACCTGCCAATGGCGGTCGACGTCATCACCGACATGGTGACCTCGGCCCTGCTCGACGCCGAGGACTTCGAGGTCGAACGCGGCGTCATCCTCGAGGAGCTGGCGATGGCCGGTGACGACCCCGTCGACGTCGTCCACGAGCAGTTCGCCACCGCGGTGCTCGGCCCGCACCCGCTGGGCCGCCCGATCGGCGGCACGCCGGCGACGATCCGGCAGGTGCCGCGCGAGGCCGTCGTCGAGCACTACCGCCGCACCTACGTGCCCAGCGAGCTGGTCGTCACGGCGGCCGGCGCGGTGGACCACGACACCCTGTGCGCGCAGGTGCTCGAGGCCGTCCGCGCGGGCGGGTGGCAGCTGGACACCGCCGGCACGCCGGTCGAGCGCCGGCAGGCGGGCGACGAGCCCCTCCCGCAGGAGGGGCGGGCGCTGACGGTACGGCGCACCACCGAGCAGGCCAACGTCATCCTCGGCTGCCAGGGGCTGACCGCGCGCGACGAGCGCCGCTGGGCACTGTCGGTGCTCATGACGGCGCTGGGCGGCGGGATGAGCTCGCGGCTGTTCCAGGAGATCCGGGAGCGTCGCGGGCTGGCCTACTCCACCTACGCCTTCGCCTCCTCCTACGCCGAGGCCGGTCTCGTCGGCCTGTACGCGGGCTGCGCACCGGAGAACACCACCGAGGTCGTCACACTGCTCGGCCGTGAGCTCGACCGCATCGCCGAGCAGCCGCTCCCGCCCGAGGAGCTCGACCGGGCCGTCGGCCAGCTCTGCGGCAACCTCGTGCTCGGCCTGGAGGACTCCGGCTCGCGCATGTCACGGCTCGGGCGCGCGGAGATCGTCTACGGGGAGATCACGCCCCTGGAGGAGAGCCTCGAGCGGATCCGCGCGGTGACCGCGGCGGAGGTCCAGCGGCTCGCCGCCGAGCTGGCTGCGCGCCCCCGGTCGCTCGTCGTCGTCGGTCCGTTCGAGGACGACGTCGCCGGCTCCCTACTCGCGCGCACCACGCCCGTCACCACGGGGTGAGCGGCCGCGCCGGGAGCACCCCGGCGCCAGTACAGTGCTGCACCATGACCGACCCGATCAAGGTTGCTGTGCTCGGGGCCGACGGACGGATGGGCAGCACGGTCTGCCGCGCCGTCGAGGAGGCCCCCGACCTCGTCCTCGCCGCCCGCCTCGACCGGGGGGACGACGTCGCCTCGCTCGCCGGGAGGGTGGACGTCGCCGTGGACTTCACCGTGCCGTCCGTCACCGAGGCGAACGTCCACGCCCTGCTCGACGCCGGTGTGCACGCCGTCGTCGGCACCACCGGCTGGGACGAGGCCGCGCTCGGTCGCGTCCGCGAGCACGCGGCGCGCACCGACGGGCTGGGTGTCGTCGTCGCGCCGAACTTCGCGCTCTCGGCGGTCCTCGCGATGCAGTTCGCGGCGACCGCGGCGCGCTGGTTCGAGTCGGCGGAGGTCATCGAGCTCCACCACCCCGACAAGGTCGACGCGCCCTCGGGCACCGCGGTCGCCACGGCCCGGCACATCGCCGCCGCGCGACGTGACGCCGGCCGGGAGCCGATGCCGGACGCCACCGAGACCCAGCTCGACGGAGCTCGGGGCGCCGTCGTCGACGGCGTGCACGTCCACGCGGTGCGGCTGCGCGGGCTCGTCGCCCACGAGGAGATCGTGCTCGGCAACCCGGGGGAGCAGCTGACCATCCGCACCGACTCCTTCGACCGGGTGAGCTTCATGCCCGGGGTGCTGCTCGCCGTCCGTGAGGTCGGGACCCGGCCGGGGCTCACCGTGGGGCTGGAGCACCTGCTCGAGCTCGGGTAGCGCCGCGGCCTCAGCCCGCGGCGGGAGCCGGACGGCCGAGACGCGCGATGGCGGCGACCGCCATGTCCCACAGCCGGTCACGGTCGAGGGACACCGCCACCCGCGTGTTCACCGGCCGGCCGAGCAGCCCGTCGAAGTCGGTGACCGTCATCCCGGTCGTCCAGCGGCCGGCGAGCTCGACGGTGACGAAGGCCTCCCGGTACGTCAGCACCCCGGGGTCGAGCACCGCGGCGACGGCGCACAGGTCGTGCACGGCCGGTGCGGGGAACCCGCGGCGGGCGTAGGCGGTGGTGAAGAAGCCGAGCAGGTCCTCGACGAAGCCCGCGAGCGGCGTGCCGAGCTCTCGGACGCGTCCACGGAAGGCGTCGTCCGCCAGGGCCTGATGCGTGAGGTCCAGGCCGACCATCGTCACCGGCCAGTCGGCCGCGAAGACGGCCGCCGCGGCCTCCGGGTCGGCGAGGATGTTGAACTCCGCGGCGGGGGTGCGGTTGCCCCGGGTGTAGGACCCACCCATGAGCGAGACCCCCTTGACCCGCTCCGCCAGCCGCGGCTCGAGCGCGAGGGCGAGGGCGATGTTCGTCAGCGGCCCCGTCGGCACGAGGGTCACCGTGCCCGGCTCGTGGGCGAGGACGGTCTCGACGATGAGCTCGGCGGCGGCGCGCGGGTCGAGCGGGACCGTCGGCTCGGGCAGCGCCGGCCCGTCCAGCCCGCTCTCCCCGTGGTAGTCGGGGGCGATGATCGCCTCGCGGACGAGCGGCGCCGCCGCACCGCGCGCGATCGGGACGCCGGACACCCCGGCCACCGTGCACACCGCCCGGGCGTTGTGCGTGACCTTGTCGATGGTCTGGTTGCCGGCCACGGTGGTGATCGCCAGCAGCTCGCTGCGCGGGTCTCCCGCGGCGAGGAGGATCGCCAGCGCGTCGTCGTGCCCGGGGTCGCAGTCGAGGAGGATCTTCTCGCCCATGCCACGAGTCTGGCACGCCGGCCGGCCCGCGCCGCGCTCCGGAGGCGCCCGGCTGTGCCACGCACCACAATGGCCCGCGTGAACCTCCTCGCCGGTCGCTACGCCCTGCGCCACGTCATCGGACGCGGCGGCATGGGTGCGGTGTGGGCCGCCCGCGACCTCACCGCCGGCAGGGACGTCGCCGTCAAGCTCGCCGGCCCCGAGCGGGTGGCAGCCGCCCAGCTGCGGCGGGAGGCGGAGCTCACCGCTGCGGTCTCCCACCCCGGGGTGGTCGGGGTCCACGGCGTCGGGGAGGACGCCGGCACCACCTTCCTCGTCATGGAGCTCCTTCCCGGCCCCGACCTCGCCGAGCTCCTGCGCCGGGGCGCCGTGCCCGCCCCCGACGCCGTGCGGGTGGCGGCGCAGGTCGCGGACGCGCTGGCGGCCGCGCACCGTGCCGGCGTCGTTCATGGTGACGTCACCCCGTCGAACGTCGTCCTGGCGCACGACGCGGCCGTGCTCGTCGACTTCGGTGCTGGGTGCCGCGGGCGGCGGCCCGCCGGCCGGGCGACCGTCGGCACGGCACCGTACATGGCGCCCGAGCAGGTGACCGCGGAGCCGGTCGGCCCGGGTGCGGACGTCTACGCCCTGGGTTGCCTCGTCACCGAGAGCCTCGCCGGCCGGCCCCCGTTCACCGCGCGCACGACCACCGGTGTGCTCCACCGGCACGTCCGGGCCGAGCCGCCGCGGCTGCGCGAGCTGGTCCGCGGCGCCCCGGCGCTGCTCGACGAGGTCGTGGCGACGATGCTCGCCAAGGACCCGGACCGCCGTGGCACCGCCGCGGGCGCCCGCGACGCCCTCCGGGTGGTCGAGCACGACCCCGGACTCGCGCAGGCCGCGCCCACCGCGCTCCCGCCACCGAC
>DAHVRG010000240.1 GCA_027322565.1 Georgenia sp. | reverse complement strand
TCATGTCGGTGCGGACGACGCCGGGCGCCACCTCGAAGCTCCGCAGACCCCGGTCGTAGCCCGCCTCGTGGAGCGCGCCGCCGATCCGGAAGAGCGCGGTCTTGGAGACGTAGTAGGCGGTCGAGCGGGCGCTGTCGCGGGTGCCCGCTCCGGAGTTGAGGTCCACCACCCGGCCGCCGCCCCGTGCGAGCATCCGCGGGACGACGGCGTGGGAGAGGAGGAACGGGCCGCGCACGTTGGTCTCGACGACGGCCCACCACCGCTCGGGGTCGGACTCCCACAGTGGCACCTCGGCGTCGATGACGCCGGCGTTGTTGACGAGCAGGTCCACCGGTCCGAGCCGGTCCTCGACCTGCTCGACGGCGGCCCGGACGGCGGACCCGTCGGTGACGTCGGTGGCGAGGACGAGGGCCCGCGCACCCGCGGCCCGAACCTCCTCCGCCGTCTCCTCGAGCAGCCGCTCGTCGCGGGCGAGGACCGCGACGTCCAGCCCGGCGGCCGCCAGCCCGACGGCCAGGGCGCGACCGATGCCGCGGGAGGCGCCGGTGACGAGGGCGGTGCGTGCGGCGGGGACCTCAGGCACGGAGCACCGCCCCCACGCGCTCGGCCGCGAGGGCGACGATCCGCTCGCGCACCGCGGCGGTCTCCTCGGTCGTGAGCGTGCGGTCGGCGGCGCGCAGGCGCAGGGAGAACGCGAGCGACTTCTTCCCCTCACCGAGCTGAGCGCCGGTGTAGAGGTCGAAGAGCCGCACCTCCTCCCCCAGCTCGCCGGCGCCCTCCCGGACGACGGCGAGCACCTCACCGGCGGGCACGTCCGCATCGACGACGAGGGCGATGTCCTCCTTGCCGGGCGGGTAGGTGGACACCGGGGTCGGCTGGACGGGGCGGTCGTCCGCGACGGCGGTGAGGGCGTCGAGGTCGAGCTCGAAGGCGACCGACCCCGGGGGCAGGTCGAAGTCCTCGGCGACACGCGGGTGCAGCTGGCCGGCGTGGCCCACCACCTGACCGCCCGCACGGACCTCGGCGCACCGGCCGGGGTGCCACGGGGCGTACTCGGCGGCGGCGAGCTCGACCGCCACGCCGACCGCCTCGGCGACGGCGTGGACGGCGTCGACGGCGTCGGTCCAGTCGACGGCGCGCCCCGGGTTGTGGACGTCGGCGAGCACCGCCTGGCCGGTGAGGACCCCGGCGACGTGCCGCGGCTGGTGCGGCACGGAGCCCCAGAGCTCGGCGAGCTCCTCCTGCGTGGGTCGGCGGTCGACGCCGGGCGCGGTGGCGACCCCGACCCCGGCGGGACGGGTCACCAGGCCGAGCTCGAAGACCCGGGTGTCGTCGAGCCCGCGGCCGACGTTGCGGCGCGCGGTCTCGAGCAGGGTGTCGAGCAGCGACGTGCGCATCGCCGGGGCGTCGTCGGCCATCGGGTTGGCCAGGGTGAGGACGAGGCGGCGCTCGTCGTCGGCCGGGATGCGCAGGCGGTCGTGCACGTCCCCGATGAACGGGTAGGACAGCACCTCGACGAGGCCGAGGTCGGCGAGCGCCCGGGCGACGTCGCGGCGCCGCCGCTGGTCCACCGTCAGGCCGCGGCCGGCGGGGGCCGGCGGCAGCACCGACGGGATCTCGTCGTACCCGGCGAGGCGGGCGACCTCCTCGACGAGATGGGCGGGGCCGACGAGGTCCGGCCGCCAGCTCGGCGGGGTCACCGAGACCACGCCCTCACCGTCGGGCTCGCCGACCGTCGCGCCGATCTCGGTGAGGAGCCGGACGATCTGCTCCCTCGGGTAGTCCATCCCGGTGAGCCGGCGGGCTTCGGCGAGGGGGAAGCGCACCGGGGCGGGGCGGCCGGTCCGGTCGAGGTCGGTGACGGCGGGGTCGGCGGTGCCGCCGCCGTACTCGACGAGGAAGTCGACGACGCGCTGGGCGGCGACCGCCTGCAGCGCGGGGTCGACGCCGCGCTCGAAGCGCTTGGCCGCCTCGCTGGGCAGCTTGTGCCGCCGGGCGGTGCGGGCCACCGACACCGGGTCGAAGTGGGCCGCCTCGACGAGCACGTCGGTCGTCGTGGCGCCGACCTCGGTCTCGGCCCCGCCCATGACGCCGGCGAGCCCGAGCACGCGGCTGCCGCGGGCGCCGTCCGGCGAGTCGGTGATGAGGAGGTCCTCCGGGTCGAGCGCCCGGTCGACGTCGTCGAGGGTGGTGAGCCGCTCCTCCGGCCGGGCGCGGCGCACGACGATCGGCGCGTGGACGGCGGCGAGGTCGTAGGCGTGCAGCGGCTGGCCGAGGTCGAGCATGACGTAGTTCGTCACGTCGACGGCGAGGGAGATGGGCCGCATGCCGGCCTGCACGAGCCGCTCGGTCATCCACGCGGGCGACGGCGCGGCAGGGTCGATGCCGCGGACGACCCGGGCGACGAACCGGTCGCAGCCGACGTTGCCGCCGATCGGGGCGGCGTCGTCGACCTCGACGGCGAACCCGTCGTCGGTGGCGGCCGGCGGCGGTCCGCCGGGCAGGTTCTCGGGCAGCCCCCGGTCGGTGAAGGCCGCGCCGGTGGCGTGGGCGTACTCCCGGGCGATGCCCCGCATGGCGAAGCAGTACCCGCGGTCGGGGGTGACGTTGAGCTCGAGCACCTCCGCGCCCAGGCCGAGGAGCTCGGTCGCGTCGGAGCCGGGGGCCGGGATCTCGACGTCGGGGAGGAAGTCGGACAGGACGATGATGCCGCTGTGGTCCTCGCCGAGGCCGAGCTCGCGGGCCGAGCAGATCATGCCGTCGGAGATGTGCCCGTAGGTCTTCCGCGAGGAGATGTGGAAGTCACCGGGCAGCGTGGTGCCGGGCAGCGCGACGACGACGTCGTCCCCCACCTCGAAGTTGTCGGCGCCGCAGACGATGCCGCGGGACGGCACGTCGGCCGGCTCCTTGCCCTCACCGGGGGCGTCGTTGTGCTCGCCGACGTCGACCCGGCAGTACCGGACGGTCTTGCCGTTCTTGTGCGTCTCGCTCTCGAACGAGAGCACCCGGCCGACGACGAGGGGGCCGGTGACGGCCGGGGGGACGATCTGCTCCGGCTCCAGGCCGACACGCACGAGCGCCGCGGCGAGGTCGGCGGCCGTGGTGCCGGCGGGGACCTCAACGTGCTCGGCGAGCCAGCTCAGCGGGACGTAGGGCATCGGATCAGTTCCCCTTTCCGGTGGTGCCGAACTGGCGGGAGAAGCGCATGTCCCCCTCGACGATGTCGTGCATGTCGGCGATGCCGTGGCGCAGCATGAGGGTGCGCTCCAGACCCATGCCGAAGGCGAACCCGGTGTACTCGTCGGGGTCGATGCCGGCGGCGACGAGCACCTGGGGGTCGACCATGCCGCAGCCTCCCCACTCGATCCAGCCGGCGCCGCCCTTCTTCTGCGGGAACCACAGGTCCATCTCGGCGCTCGGCTCGGTGAAGGGGAAGAAGCTCGGCCGCAGCCGGGTGCGCGCCTCCGGCCCGAACATCGCGCGGGCGAAGTGGTCCAGGGTGCCCTTGAGGTGGGCCATGGTCAGCCCGCGGTCCACCGCCAGCCCCTCGACCTGGTGGAACACCGGGGTGTGGGTGGCGTCGAGGGCGTCGTTGCGGAACACCTTGCCCGGGCAGGCGATGTAGACGGGCAGGTCGCGCTCGAGGAGGGTGCGCGCCTGGACCGGCGAGGTGTGGGTGCGCAGGACGAGGCCGGGGGTCTCGCGCTCGGCGGTGCCCCGGACGTAGAAGGTGTCGGCCATCTGCCGGGCCGGGTGGTCCGGGCCGTGGTTGAGGGCGTCGAAGTTGAGCCACTCGTGCTCGACCTCGGGGCCCTCGGCGATCTCCCAGCCCATGGCGACGAAGAAGTCACCGACCTCCTCCTGGAGGATCTCCAGCGGGTGGCGTGCCCCGCGGGGGCGGCGGTCCACCGGGAGGGTGACGTCGACCGTCTCCTCGCGCAGGCGACGCTCCTCCTCCTCGGCCTCGAGCTCGGCCTGCCGCGCGGCGATGGCCTGCTGCAGCCGGCCGCGGGCCTGGCCGAGCAGCCGGCCGGCGGTGGCCTTGTCCTTCGGGGCGAGCCGGCCGATCTCCCGGTTGGCGAGGGTGAGCGGTGCGCGGTCACCCGTGTGCGCGAGCCGGGCGGTCTTCAGCTCCTCGAGGGTGGTCGCGGCGGTGACCGCGGCGAGCGCCTCCTCGACTGCTGCCGCGACGCCGTCGGCGTCCAGCGGGGACAGGGGGGTGGTCGTGGTCATGCGTACCTTCCGAGCGTCGTCGTGCCTGTCGGCATCCAGCACAGGACTGTAGTCGGCGTGCCCGCTCGGGCGTCTCGGCGTCCGCGGCTGTACGGACGGCGGCGCGCGTCAGCGCGTGGCCCGAACGGGCCCGCTAAATCGACGGCTCAGACGCATGGGGCCATCCTGCCACACGCGGTGACCGGGCGTCGGGTCGGGGTGGGCGTTCTCACGCTCCCCCGCCGGGCTCGGGCGCCGCGCCGAGCGACAGCGCCGCCAGCACCTCGTGGTGCGCGCCCCCGCCCCTCCCGGCGCCGAGTCGGGACTGAACCAGCTCGACCTCCGT
>DAHVRG010000226.1 GCA_027322565.1 Georgenia sp. | reverse complement strand
GTCCCGGAGCGCACGCCGCGCTCCTGGCCGCCGCCGTGGTGCACGGGGGCCAGCGCCAGGTCGCGTCGCGCGAGCAGCGCCCCGGTGCCGACCGGCCCGCCGAGCTTGTGCCCGGTGACCGTCATCGCCGCCAGGCCGCTGCCGGAGAAGCTCACGGGCACGTGGGCCACGGCCTGGACCGCGTCGGAGTGCACCGGCGCCCCGCCTGCCGCGGCGACGAGCTCGGTGACCGGCTGGACCACGCCGGTCTCGTTGTTCGCCCACATGACCGAGACCACGGCGGGCGGCTCGCCGGCGTCGATCGCGGCGCGGGCGGAGTCGAGGTCGAGGACGCCGTCGCGGGTGACCGGGAGCAGGGTGACGTCGGCGAGGCCGCGCTCCCCGAGCCAGGTCGCGGCGTCGAGCACCGCGTGGTGCTCGATCGCGCTGACGAGCACGCGTGGGCGCGCGGAGGGGTGGGCGAAGACGGCACCCTTGACGGCGAGGTTGTCCGCCTCGGTACCCCCGGCCGTGAAGAGCACCTCGGCCGGCTCGGCGTCGAGGGCGGCGGCGAGCTCCTCGCGCGCCTCCTCGAGGCGGCGGCGCGCGTCGCGCCCGGCGGTGTGGAGCGAGGAGGGGTTCCCGCCGCGGGTGAGCTCCGCGGCGTAGACCTCCGCGACCTCGGGCCGGACCGGGGTCGTGGCCGCGTGGTCGAGGTAGTGCATGGCCCCGAGTGTAGGGGCGGATGTCGCACTGCGGGACGGAGCGGGTGCCTCGGTGCGCACGTCGCCCTCGAACGCTTAGGCTTGGGCGCGCGTGCCGCCGCAGCGTCACGTCAGACCATCCGAAGGGCTTCCCCGTGCGCCGATCTGCCATCGTCACCGCCGCCACCGCACTGGCCGCTGCACTGTTCCTCGCCGGCTGCTCGGACGACGCCGAGCCCGAGCCGACCGACACGTCGACCGAGTCCGCCACGGACGCCCCGGACGCCACGGACGACGCGACGGGCGAGGACGCCACGCAGCCGCCCGGCAACGCACCGGAGGACGTCGCGGCGCTCGAGGCCATCACCGTCGAGGGTGAGCCCGGCGCCGAGCCGACCCTCACCTTCGAGCAGCCGCTCAACGTCGGCGCGGTCGCCGCCGCGGTCGCCGCGCCCGGCGACGGCGCGACCCTCGAGGAGGGCCAGCTCCTCCTCATCGACTTCATCCAGGTCAACGGGGAGAACGGGGAGGTGCTCGACTCGACCTACGGGGCGGGCCTGCAGCCGCTCCTCATCGGCGACGAGACCGTCGAGGCGCTGAACGACGTGCTCGTCGGTGAGCAGGTGGGCGCCCGGGTGCTCTTCGCCACCCCGACGCAGGGCCCGGCCGCGATCATGGCGATCGAGGTGCGGGAGGCCGTGTCGCCGCGCGCGGTCGGCGAGGCCGTCGAGCTCCCGGAGGGGCTGCCGGCCGTCACCGTCGCGGAGAACGGGGAGCCGAGCATCGAGCCGGCCGCGGGTGACGCGCCGACCGAGCTCGTCACCGCCGCGACCATCGAGGGCGAGGGCAAGGCCGTCGAGGAGGGCGACCAGGTCTTCGCCCAGTACAGCGGCTGGCTGTGGGACGGCACCCAGTTCGACTCCTCCTGGGACACCCAGATCCCGCTGAGCTTCGAGGTCGGTGCCGGGCAGCTCATCCCCGGCTGGGACACCGGGATCGTCGGCCACACGGTCGGCAGCCAGGTCGTCTTCGTCATCCCGCCGGACCTCGGCTACGGCGATGAGGACAACGGCCCGATCCCGGGCGGTTCGACCCTCGTCTTCGTCGTCGACATCCTCTACGCTGGCTGACCGGGCGGTCAGGGCGCCTCGACGGCGGCCGTGACCCCGGCCCGGGCGTAGCGCTCCCGGGTCCTCGCCGGCGCTCTGCTCGCAGGCGGCGGCGACGACGATCTGCGCGCCGGGGGCGTGCTGCCGGCGCATCCGGTGCACGGTCTGGGCGCGGACCCATGACGGCGCGGTCCCGCCTCCCCGGCGCCGCGCCGCGGCCGGCCCGCGCCGGTCAGCTGCTGCGGTGGCGGCGGATCGCCGCGATGGCCTGGGGCAGCACCTCGGCGGCGTCCCCCACGACGCCGAAGTCGGCGATCTCGAAGATCGGGGCCTCCGGGTCGGTGTTGACCGCGACGATCGTCTGGGCCGCCTGCATCCCCACGGTGTGGTGCACCGCGCCGGAGACGCCGACGCCGATGTAGAGCCGCGGCGCGATGGTCACGCCGGTCTGCCCGACCTGCTCGGAGTGCTCGCGCCAGCCCTCGTCGGTGACGTCACGGGTCGCCCCGACCGCGCCGCCGAGCAGCTCCGCGAGCTCCTCGACGGCGGTGAAGTCGCCCTCCGTGCCGCGTCCACCGACGACGACGGTCTGCGCCTCGGTCAGCGGGACACGGCCGGAGCGCGGGTGCTCGGTGCGCTGGACGACGGTCACCGCCCGGGCCCGCTCGCTGAAGGACACCGGCACCGCGACGAGATCCGGGGCCGCGGCCTGCTCCGCCGGCTCCGCCGCGACGGCGGTGGGACGCAGCGCGACGACGGGGGTGCCGCGGGTGACGGCGCACACCGTCTGCCAGGACGCGGCGAACACCGTCTTCCCGGCCGCGACGGTGCCGTCCTCCCGCCGCTCGACTCCGTCGGCGTCCACGACCGCGCCGGAGTCGAGCGCGACGGCGAGCCCGGCGGCCAGCTCCTTCCCGGCGTAGCTCGACACGAGCAGCACCGCCTGCGGCGCCGCCTGCGCGACGACCGCCGCGACCGCCTCGGTGGCGACCGGCGCCAGCTGGGGCGCCAGCCCGGCGAGCTCGGGGACGTAGACGGTGCCGGCCCCGAAGCGCCCCAGCTCGGCGCGGGCCGCGTCACCGGGGGCCTCGGCGCCGAGCCACACGGCGGCCACCGGACCACCGAGGCGACGCGCGGCGGTGAGCACCTCGGCGGCGGGCCCGGTGGGCAGGCCGCCCTGGTGGTCGACGACGACGAGCACGGGAGCGTGGGTCATGGTGCCTTTCCTGGTCTGGGTCGGAGGGGAGGTCAGGCGAGCTGGGAGTCGATGAGGAACTCGGCCAGGCGCTCGCCGGCGTCCCCGGAGTCGGTGACGATCCGTCCCTGCTCGCGGGCGGGCCTGGGCTCGGCCGACAGCACGGTCGTCGCTGATGCGGGCGCGGTGATGCCGAGGTCCGCCGGCGTCAGCGTCTCCACCGGCTTCTTGCGGGCGGCGCGGATCGCCCGGAACGCCGGGTAGCGGGGTTCGTTGGCCTGGTCGGTGACGGAGATGAGCGCCGGCAGCGGCGCCTCGAGCACCTCGGCGGCGTCCCCGATCTCGCGGCGCACCCGTACCCGGCCACCGAGGAACTCCAGCTCGGTGGCGAGCGTCAGCTGCGGCAGGTCGAGCAGCCCCGCGAGCGCCGTGGGGAGCATCGAGGTGAGCCCGTCCAGGGCGGCCATGCCCGTGACGACGAGGTCCACCGGCGTCTCGGCGTGGACGGCGCGCACCGCGGCAGCGAGGACCCGGGCGGTGGCGAGGACGTCGGCACCCGCCAGCGCGTCGTCGCTGATGTGGACCCCGCGGTCGGCGCCCATCTGGAGCGCGCGGCGCACGGCGTCCTCGGCGTCGTCCGGCCCCATGGTGAGCGCGACGACCTCACCGCCGTGCTCCTCCACGAGGCTCACCGCCGCCTCCACGGCGTTCTCGTCGAGCTCGTTGAGGACGTCGTCCAGGCCGCGTACGGTACGACCGGCGTCGTCCAGGGCGCGGTCGGACTGGACATCGGGGACATGCTTGACGCACACGACGATCCTCATGGCCCAAGCCTGCCACCTTCCTCCGCGCGTGCCGAAACCGGTGAGGAGCGGCACATTAGGGATCCGTGAGGCGGAAAAGGTCACGCGCGGACCCGCAACGCGGCGTCGTCCGGGATGAGAGGATGACCTCCACCATGAGTAGGACCGCCTCCTCCCTCCGCACGACCCACCCGCCCCGGACGGCGCAGCGGGTCGACGGGCGTCCCCTCGCGCTGGGCGCCCACCTGCGGGACGGCGGGGTCGACGTCGCCGTCGTCGCCTCGCACGCCGCGGGGGTCGACCTGTGCCTGCTCGACGAGGACCCCACCTCCCCCACCGGCTTCGCCGAGCGCCGCTACCGTCTCCACCGCGGCCGTCACGGCACGTGGCAGGGCCACGTCCCGGACGTGGGTGCGGGGCAGCGCTACGGGCTGCGCGTCCACGGCCGCTGGGACCCGGCGGCGGGCCTGCGGCACAACCCCGCCAAGCTCCTGCTCGACCCCTACGCACGCGGCGTCGTCGGCGAGTTCCGCCACGCCCCGGAGGTCTACGGACACATCGTCAACGAGGACCTCGCACCCGTCGCGGGCTGGCACCGCAGTGACCTCGACTCCACGGGCCACGTCCGTCACGGCGTCGTCCTCGACGACGTCCTGCCCGTCCCGGAGGACTCCCGGCCGCACGTGCCGTGGGAGCGCACGGTCATCTACGAGGCCCACGTGCGCGGCCTCACCCAGCAGCTGCCGGGTGTACCCGAGCACCTCCGGGGCACCTACGCCGGGCTCGCCCACCCGGCGACCGTCGCGCACCTGCGCTCCCTCGGCGTCACCGCGGTCGAGCTGCTGCCGATCCACGCGGTCAACGACGAGCCCTTCCTCCTCGACCGGGGGCTGTCGAACTACTGGGGCTACAACACCCTGGGCTTCTTCGCCCCGGAGCCGCGGTACGCCACCCGCACCGCCCGGGAGCAGGGCCCCGCAGCCGTCCTCGACGAGGTCCGCGGCATGGTCCAGCTCCTCCACGAGGCGGGGATCGAGGTCATCCTCGACGTCGTCTACAACCACACCTGTGAGGGGGGCGACGGCGGGCCCACGCTCTCGTGGCGCGGCCTGGACAACACCAAGTACTACCTGCACGACGGCCTGCGGCCGGCGCACCTCGCCGACGTCAC
Source organism: Georgenia sp. (assembly GCA_027322565.1). Lineage (GTDB taxonomy): Bacteria > Actinomycetota > Actinomycetes > Actinomycetales > Actinomycetaceae > Oceanitalea. The sequence continues at coordinate 641 of DAHVRG010000226.1, read as the reverse complement.
CGGCACCGGGAACTCACTGGACTTCCGGCGCCAGCGAGTGGTCCAGCTGGCACTCGACTCCCTGCGCTACTGGACGCGGTACGTCGGCGTCGACGGCTTCCGCTTCGACCTCGCCACGACACTGGGCCGCAACGGCTCCGAGTTCAGCCCGAACCACCCCTTCCTCGTCGCGGCCGCGACCGACCCGGTCCTCTCCCGGGTCAAGCTCATCGCTGAGCCGTGGGACGTGGGGCCGGGCGGATGGCGCACCGGGGAGTTCCCGCCGCCGTTCGCCGACTGGAACGACCGCTTCCGCAACGCCGTGCGCACCTTCTGGCTCAGCGACCCGGCCACCGGGGTCGCCGGCGGCACCGGTCAGGACCTGCGCGACCTCGCCACCCGGCTCGCCGGCTCCGCCGACCTCTTCGCCCACGGCCCGGTGCCGGGCGGCCGCGGACCTCTGGCGAGCATCAACTACGTCACGGCTCACGACGGCTTCACCCTCGCCGACCTCGTGACCTTCAACCACAAGCACAACCTCGCCAACGGCGAGGACAACCGGGACGGCACGGACGACAACCGCTCGCAGAACTTCGGTGAGGAGGGCGAGACCAGCTCACCGGTGCGCGCCGCCCGCAGGTTGGGAACGGCCCGGGCGATGC